>JADZDZ010000340.1 GCA_020850785.1 Candidatus Sumerlaeota bacterium
CCGCGCGCCCCGTGATTTCGCTGTCGGGCGGAATGAATTTCAACGAGGCCCTGACGCGCCAGTATCAGATGGTGCGCAGTCGTGGCGTCGGCACGATTCTCTATCACTACGCGGCGCCATCGCGCAGCGGGTCGCGCGGCTTCTTCGCGAGCCTTCCCAACACGATCTTCAACGTGCCGCCGGGCAAGGGACTTCCGCCGAAGCCGATTCTTGGTGCTCCCGAATTCCGCCAGTTCGCGCGCATGATCAATCCGCCGCCGACATATCAGGTCGCCTCCGCAACGGCGACAGCGGTGGACCCCCTCAAGGGGAAACAACTGGTTCTCTCAACTCCATCACCAGTGCCGACCATGACACCGGTTCCGAAGTTCGTCCCGGCTGCGATCACGAGAAAAATCACGCTGACATCGGGCGTTGTCGTGGAGGCGGTGGTGCTGGAAGTGACGCCGACAACGCTGCACATTCAGTCCGCCGGAACCGCACCGATGGAATTCGCGCGCGACCGCGTGGCGAAAATCGAACCGCCGCTTTGATGCATGATGATGCATGGTGGATGCGGCGCGCGCTCGGCTGGGCGCAACTCGCTGCAGAGCGGGGTGACGTGCCAATCGGCGCGGTGTTGGCAAAGGATGATGAGTTGCTGGCGATGGCACACGATGCGCGCGAACTTCTCGCCGATCCCACGGGCCATGCGGAGTTGATCTGCCTGCGGGAGGGCGCGCGGAAAATCGGCGACTGGCGGCTTGATGGCTGCACGTTGTACGTGACGCTGGAGCCGTGCCCCATGTGCGCCGGGGGCCTCGTGCAGGCGCGCGTGAAGCGGCTGGTGTATGGTGCGTCGAACGCGCGCTGGGGCGCATGCCGCGAGGGGGTCGATCCGAACATCCTCGCCAATCCGCGCTTCAACCATCGTGTTGAAATCACAGCGGGCGTGCTGGAGGATGAGTGTGCGCGCCTGCTGAAGGAAACATTTCGCGCGTATCGCAGGAAGGAAACGTGACAGTGTCCCTGGGGCGTATTCTCGTTCTCGATGATGAGGAAAAGATGGCGGCGCTGATTGCCCGCTCCCTTGTGAGGTCGGGTTACGAGGCGAATGCACGCACCAACGCGGAGCAGGCGCTGGAGGACCTGAAGCGTGAACGGTACGATGTGCTGGTGACGGACCTGCGAATGCCGGGGCTGGATGGGCTGGAGGTCCTTGTCCGCGCGAAGAAGATCGACCCCGGCATTGACGTGATCCTGATGACGGCCTACGCGTCCGTTGAAACCGTGCGCGAGGCGATGAAGCGCGGGGCGGTGGATTATCTGGAAAAGCCCATCAGCGCCGAAGAGCAATTGAAGCCGCTGCTGGAGCGGCTGCTGAAGGGGAGCGATTCGCGGGAGGAGAAAAGAAATCCCGCGCGTCAGGAAGCGCCGCCGAAAAAATCCGCTCCGCAGCCCTGCGATGATTCCGACGATCCGATCAATTTTGATGGAGTGCTTTGCAAGAGCGCACCGATGCGGGAAATCTACCGCAAGGCCGTGAAGGTTGCGAAAACAAACGCGTCGGTGCTCCTGCGCGGGGAGAGCGGAACAGGGAAGGAAGTCATCGCAGACCTGATTCAGGGGAACAGCAACCGCGCCGACAAACCCTACGTGAAAATCAACTGCGGGGCATTGCCGGAAAATCTTCTGGAGAGCGAATTGTTCGGCCATGTGAAGGGGAGCTTCACGGGGGCCGTGGGCGATCGCGATGGCATGTTCATCACTGCCAACGGCGGGACGATTCTGCTGGATGAAATCGGGGAGGTTTCGCCGGCGCTTCAGGTGAAGCTGCTGCGCATCCTGCAACAGGGTGAATTGAACCGCGTGGGGGAATCCGCGACGCGGAAGGTGGATGTGCGGGTGATCGCTGCGACCAATCGACCGCTTGAAAAGATGATCGAAAGCGGTCAGTTCCGTCAGGATTTGTACGACCGTCTGAACGTGGTGCCGCTGGTGCTGCCGGCGCTGCGGGAGCGCCGGGAGGACTTGGAGCCGCTGATTCGCCATTTTGCCGACAAGTTCAGCGACGGTCGCCCGGTGAACTTCCTTTCCGATGCCTGGGACGCGATGATGAGTTATTCGTGGCCGGGAAACATCAGGGAACTGGAAAACGCCGTGGAACACGCGCTGGTGCTGGGGAGCCCGACAGGGATCAAGCTGGAGGACCTCCCCGCTTCTGTGCAGCAGTTTTCTGTTCTTACACCATTGAAATCAGGCAATTTAGGCGACGTTGTTGGGCAGGCGTCATTGGAGGAGATCGAGAAAAATTGCCTCCTGCAGGCGCTGGAAAAGACAAAGGGAAACCGGACACGGGCCGCGCGCGTCCTGAACATTACCCGCAGGACGCTGGGCTACCGGCTGAAGAAGTACGACTTGGAGGAGGAAGTAAACCGTCGTTATTTCTCAGCGCCGGGGGATTGACTTCCTTGCCCGTTGCCTTCTAGCTAGCCGACAGGAGCTAGAAAGACATGTCGAGGCAAATGACCCAGGAAGAAACGCAGCACAATTGTTTCCACGCAATGATCAAGGGCAGGGTGCAAAGGGTTGGCTACCGTGTGTTTACGCGCGAGGCGGCCATGCGCTACTCCATTACGGGATGGGTGAAAAATCTTCCCGATGGAACGGTTGAGGTTTTCGCGGAAGGCGAGGAATTGAACCTGACGGAATTCTTGACGGAGTTGTATCGCGGTCCGGTGCTTTCCCACGTTCAGGACATCAATCTTGATTGGAAGAATTCGGAAAAACAGCACGAAGAGTTTGCGATCCTGCGGTAACGTGACCATCTAGGCGGAAGCGATGAGCGCCGCTGTTCCGGGATTCGTGCAGGTGGATGTTGATGGCCTTTGGGCCGTGCGGGATTGCTATGGTCGTGCGGAACGCGATTCATTCACGAACGATCCTTGTTGGAGCGAAGGTGTGACGCGGCTGGATTCGGTTTTCCAGCAGGCGGGAATCGATGCCGCTTTCTTCATCGTGGGACGCGACATGGAGTTGGATGCGAAGCGGCGCATCGCGCGCAAGCTGCTGCATCGTGGCTACGAACTTGGCAATCACGGCCAGACTCATCGCTTGGGCCTCACATTGGAAACGACCGGCGGGATTCTTCGCGAAGTGACGCACGGCCATCGCGCGCTTGTGCAGATCGGCGCGAAGCCAACGGGATTTCGCGCACCGGGGTATGACGTTGATTCACGCGTGCTGAAGACGTTGGTGCGCTGCGGGTACGAATATGACGCGTCACTGCTGCCGACGTTCGCAGGGCCGCTGCTGCGCGTTGCGCAGGCATGGCTGGCGGGACGATGGATCGGCGGACGGCGGCAATACGGGCGCATCTCCTACGGCCGCGCACCAAAGCAGCCCTACATTCCGCGACTCTACAAGGTGCGCAAGCCGCGCTTCGAGCGCGACGCAAAGCGGATCGTGGAACTTCCCGTCGGCGTGACGCCGGGCCTTCGTCTTCCGCTGACCGCATCCGCATTGTTTCCGCTGTCACGCAATCGCGTGCGGGATTTGTTCATGAGGATGGCCGCGCGGCGGAGGCCTGTGCTGCTGCTGCTGCATGCGATCGACGGCACCGATTGTTCGCGGCCGATTGTCTTCGACACAAAAACGCCTGCCATGGCGGGGTTTCGCATGAGCGGGGAGGCGAAAGAGCGGCAGCTTCGCATGATTGTCGAGGAATTTGCGGGCTGCTTTGCCGTGACGCGCGCGGATGATTTCGCGCGGCGGATGCTGGCTCATGAATGACAATCGCGTTTCCTCCCGCGAATGGGGACTGCTCGGTGCGCTGCTCGCCGTTTTTTTTCTAGTCGCTTTCGTAACGTACAGCCATCTGGGCGAGGATGCCTTCATCACGTTCCGCTACACGCGCAACTTCGCGAAGGGACTGGGGTTGGTGTTCAACGAAGGGGAGCGGGTTGAGGGATATTCGAATCTTCTTTGGCTGCTCGTTCTGACGCCGTTTGAATGGCTTGGCATTCGGCTGCACGTGGCGGCGCGAATTCTTTCCACGCTCAGCTTTGCGGGAATCGTGGTGGCTGGATGGTGGTGTGCGCGAAGGCTTGCGCAGCGGGAGGATCGCACGTGGATTCGCTGGTGGCTGCCGGCAGCGATCGCGCTGGAACCGTTCCTCCACTATCATGATGACCGCGGGTTGGAAACAGTGAGCTACGCGGCGGCGCTTGCGGGCGCGTTGTTCGTGCTTGCAGGCGGGGGTGGTGCGTGGATTGCGGGATTGTTCGCCGTGGCGGCAACGCTGCTGCGACCAGAAGGGATCGGATTTGTTGCGCCGCTGGTGGTGGTGGCGGCGCTCGACCGGGAAGTGAATTTCGCGCGCGCGGTGAAATTCATCGCGCCGGCGGTGACGGCCTTTGTGCTGCAAACGATCTTCCGCAAAGTCTACTATCACGAATGGATTCCGAACACGATGCTGGCCAAGCACGCGTCCGGGTTGAACTTCGATCAATTGATCGCCATGACATGTTCCCATGCCTTCGTGCCGGCGATTGGATTGGTGGGATGCGTTGCGGGGTGTTGCGTTCCGCACCTAAGAAGGCTCGCCGTGGGTTCGCTTCTGATGCTGCTGGCGGCGGCGGCGTTTTCACTGCGTGCGGGGAGCCTGCTGAACGAAAGCTTCCGCTACCTTGTCGCCGCGATGATTCCTTCGGTGATAGGCGTGTGGCTGCTTCTTCAGGTGCTGCAGCGCGCGAAGTGGAGTGGCCTTGTGGCGGTGGCGCTGCTGGTGTTGGTCCCCGTGACGATCTTCCGCGAGGGGAGCAGGTACTTGCGGGGAAATGGCGACGCGCCCCGTTCGCAACTGCTGGCGCGCTTCCGCGAGGCGCAGACGTGGGACCTGGCGGAGCGTTGGCGCTGGTTTTTTCATGATCCCATTTACATCAACGCGGAGGCGGGTCGCTGGACGGCGGAGAACCTTCCTGAACGCGCGGTCATCGGCGCCGACCAGATCGGGCAGTTCGGTTTTTATGCGGGGGATAACCAGCGGATCGTGGACGTGCTTGGGTTGGCGGATCGTCACGTGGCGCGGCATGGGCTGACGATGGATTATCTGGCGCAGCGAAATCCCGACTATCTTGTGATTCAGACCAATGATGATTCCACGTTGTGGCCGCGCGACTGGCGCATGGAACCGAGCGTTGCCTCGCTGCGGCCGGTCATGCAATCGCCGGAATTCAGGAAGCTCTACAGGCCGCGCTGGTTCCTGCGGTCGCGGGCGACTTCCTTGTTCAAGTTTGGCTTCATGGTGTATATACGCAACGACGGAAACGATGCGGCCCCGCAGGAGGATGTCCTTGTCGGAGTCAGCGACGAGGAATTCGAGCAATGGTGGCGAGTGAAGTGGGAGGGCGGGGAGTAGGAGTTTCCGAAGCGGCCGCGCCCTAAAGATGGACCACCGCAGACCATGATTCGGAATTGCGAAAGACGTTGAGCGTGATGGGGCTGCCGGCAAGGCCGCGGGAGAGCAAAATTTCCCCATCGCCGATGGCCTCGATGGCGTCCCAGCGTTCCGGATCAATGACGCCGCACAGCAGGACGATGATCGAGTTGCGGTCAATGATTGGAAGATCGGGGCGAAGTTCGCGCAGTCCTTCCTCCGGAACCCGCACCAGCGGCGGGCGCCCCACGGCGAGGTGAAGTGAGCGCGCGCCGTCGATGCCGGTGGCCTCGTGAATCAGGTCCCACAATTTCGGCAGCGCACCGGCGGACGTCATTGCGTCTTGACGGGTGATTCCTTCACCGCAAGGGCGTCGCGGCGTTCGCGCGCCAGCTTCTGCGCCGGGTCGGCGGCGAGGGCCTTGTCGTAGAACTCGCGCGCCAGTTCCTTCTCGTTGATTCGCTCATAAAGCTGGCCGAGGTTGGAATAAACCTCCGCATCGCGGGAGCGTTTCGCCGCCTTTTCCAGAAGGACGCGCGCCTGCGCGTAATCCTGCTTCTGCACGTACAGCCAACCGAGGGAATCGAGGATGTAGGCGGCGTTCGGATTCACTTCCTGCGCCTGCTTGATGTATTTCTCCGCCTCATCAAGGCGAATTCCCTTCTGCGAAAACAGGTATCCCAAATTGTTGGATGATGTTTCGTAGTAGGAATTCGTTTCCGCCGGACCGAGCGCGATCAGCTTCTTGTAGTATTCCTCCGCGATGGGAATGTCGCCGATGTCCGATGCGCACAGCGCAAGATTGAACCAGACTTCGTGGTCATCGGGATTTTCCGCGACAAGTTGCTTCAACACGCCGACAGCGCGCGACGCGTCCCCTTCGGCACGGAAGACGGACGCGCGAAGAAGCTGCACCTCCACGGGGCGTTTCGTGGCGAACTCCCGCGTTACCTTGTTCAGTTCCTCTTTGACTTCGTTGTCCTTGTTTTGCTTCACGAGCGAAATGATCAACTGTTCGCGCGCATCCAAATCCTCCGGGGATTTTTTCACCAGCGATTCCCAAAGTTTCTGTGCGTCGCCGGGGCGGTTGAGCTCCCCGTAAAGCGTTGCCAGATACTGGTCCTTCTGAATCTTCAGCGTTTCCGAATCCTTGATGAAGGGATCGGCATCGTTGATGGCCTTGATGGCAAGGTCGGGATGGCCCAGTTCCAAGTAGGCGCGGGCGACGGTGGCGCGCATCATCAGGCTTCCCGGCTGAATCTTCAGCCCCTTCTCCAGCGCGCGGCGGGAGCGTTCGAAATTGCCGAACACCTGGGCAAGGCGGCCATATTCGTGATAGAATTCGGGAAATTCCGAGAAGCGGCCATCGGCCAGCTTTTCCAGATTGTCGAGCGCGGTGTCGTCCTCGTCCTCCATGTAGAGTTGCGCAAGGGCGAGCCAGGTGCCGGGATCGGCGTCCTTCGTCACGATCGCCTGACTGTAATACTCGGCGGCTTTGCGACGATCACCACGGCGAAGGTAGAAGGAACCAAGCTGACGCAGAGCCTCCGGATCGACCGGCGAAACTTCGAGCGCCTTCTTCAGGAGCCGCTCTGCCTCCTTCACGTCGCCGAGCTTTTCGCGCAGCAGCGCGAGCGACATCATGCTGTCCTCATCGCCGGGATTCAGCTCGATGGAACGATTGAAAAGTTCGGCGGCGCGTTCGTACTTCTGCGCCTTCACGAACGCATGGGCGATGGTGCGGTACACGTCCGGGTCCGCGTCATTGGCTTCCACGGCGCGGTTGTAGAAGGGCTCCGCCTTGTCGAAATTTCCCTCCTGAATGTTCGCCTCCGCCAGGTCGAGCAGCGAGGAGACGCTGCTGGGATCAATGGTGAGCGCCTTCGTGCGCAGTTCCACGACGGCGGGCCAGTCCTTCGCGCGCTTGAGGTAGTCGGCGTAGATGTTGTAAATCTTCATGTCGTTCCGGGATTCATCGATCAGGCGCAGGTAGGCATCGCGCACGGCGCGCTCACCGCCTGATTTTTCGACCAGCGATTCCCAAGCGCGCCTCACTTCCGCCTTGCGTGGATCGTCGTTCTCCGGGCTGACGAGGATCGCCTTCTCGTAGAGGATTCGCGCCTCGTCGGCGCGGTCCAGAATCACAAGCTGGCGCGCGACCTCCGTCATGTGGTCAAGCATTCCGGGGCGGTAGCGCAGCAGGCGCACGTAAAGATCGGCGGCGTATTTCGTGTCCCCCGTGAAGGCGGAGGCGTGGGCGCTCCACATCATGGCGTTCACGTTGCCGTCATCAATCAGCAGCACTTCATCGGCGTACTTTTTCGCCTTCGCCATGTCGCGGTCAATTTCGTAGGCGATCTGCGCGAGGGCCGACAGCGCCATCACGTTGCGCGGGCGCAGGCGAAGGACCTTGTTGTACCATTCCTCCGCCATCTTGTAGTCGCGCTTGAGCACATGGACTTCCGCCACGCTGAGCAGCGCGCGATAGTTATCGGGATTTTCCTTCAGAATATCATCGAGGAGCGACTGGGCGCGGGAGAGATCGTTGAGCACCATGCAGGCTTCGGCCAGCCGCAGCTTGATCCAGACGTTGTCGGGTTCCTTCTTCAGGGCCTCATCAAAGGCGCGGATGGCGCTCGTGGCATTTCCCATTTCGGCGGAGAGCGCCGCGTTGGCGTATGGTGAGAGTCCCTCGATCTTGACGGCTCCCTTCGTGTCCCCGCTGATGCCGGGGAACGCCGTCCAGCCGAGCATTTCGGAACGTCCGTCCTTGAAAAGGTAGCGTTCCTTCTGCAGGTCGCGCTCGCCCTCGGCATCTTCAACGATTTCGGGCTGCTCCATTTTCTTGTAACGCTCCGCCCAGAAACGTTGGTAGGCGCGCTGGGCAGGTGCGGGATTGATTGCGGCGGTGAACGTGATGGTCGCCGCAGCGGTGAGCAGCAGTGGAAGGAAACCCTTTTTCATGGACCCTTGTTCCGAAAATTCCGTCTACAGATGTGCATCGGGGGCGGTGCGTTCGATGCCCTTCAATGTATGACTTGGCGGGTGGCCTGTTGGCTAGGAAAGAATCGTTTCAATTTTCCCGGCGAAGGAGGAGGAAGAACTCCCGGTTGCCGTCCCCCCCGCGAATGGGGGACGGACATTCGCCGCCGACGTGAAACCCATCGTTTCCTGCCGCCAGCGCCAGCGAGGCGACGATTTCGCGCTGCAAGGCCTCGTCGGTGATGACGCCGCCGCGGGGGATGCGCTCCCGGCCGGCCTCAAACTGCGGCTTGACGAGCACGATGGCGGTGCCACCGGGGGCGAGAATCCTGTGGATCACGGGGAAGGCGCGTCGGAGGGAGATGAAACTCAAGTCCACGACGCAGAGGTTGGGCTGAGGGTCGAAGTCGGTTGGCTGGAGGGTGTCGATGTGGGTCTGTTCGCGGGCAACAACAAGCGGATTGCGGGCGATGCGTTCATGCAGTTGGCCACGGCCGACGTCGATGGCGTAGACCTTCCCCGCGCCGCGCTGCAGAAGACAATCAGTGAAGCCGCCGGTGCTGGCGCCAAGGTCCACGGCGATCGCGCCGGAAGGATCAACGGCGAACGTATCCAGCGCACCCGCCAGCTTCAACCCGCCGCGGGACACATAGGGACAATCGGAACCCTTTAGCGTGATAGCCGTGTCTGCGGAAACCATGCGCCCCGGTTTGTCCAGCCGCTCGCTTTCTGTATAGACAAGGCCCGCGCGAATGAGACGCTGCGCCTTCTCCCGCGAATCGGCGAGGCCGCGTTCCACCAGGAGAACGTCAAGGCGTTGCCGTTCCGGCTTCACGCCTTTTCCTCATCGGCAATGGGCAGTTGCACGGTGACGACAGTGCCCCCCTGCGGGCGCGGGGCGGCGAGGATGGTGCCGCCGTGGGCCTCGATGATGCGCCGCGTGATGGAAAGGCCGAGGCCCGTGCCCTTCCTGCGGCGGGTGTAGAAGGGTTCGAAAAGTTTTTCCGCATCCGCAGGGTCGATGCCGGGGCCGTTGTCCGCAATTTCGATCACAACAGGGGGGCGCGGTCCTGCGGCGCGCGAAACGTGAATGCGCACGACGCCCGCGAAATCGCCGCGCGCGGCGTCCTCTGCGCAGTCGGAAAGTATCTGCCGCGCGTTCAGCATGATGTTCATGAAGGCCTGCTTCAACTGCACGGCGTCGCCGTTGATCAGCGGAATTGAATCCTGATGCGTGATCGTGGCGCCAACGCGGTCTCCGCGTCCTTCATGGAAGACGAAGGCGACGAGTTCCTCCAGCAGCGCGCGGACGTCGAGCATCCGGAAGTCGCCGACGTGCGGGTTGGAGAAATCCAGCATTCGCCGCACGATTTCCTGACAACGTTCGGCTTCGTTGCGGATGGTTTGGAAATCCTCCTGCATGGCATCACCGGCGGGAACGCTTCGCGAAAGGTACTCCGCGTAGGTCTTGATGATCCCGATCGGGTTGTTGATTTCGTGGGCAACGCCCGCGGCAAGGTCGCCGAGCGACGCAAGCGATGCGCTGCGAAGCTGGCGTTCACGCGCGCGGATTTCCTCCTCCTTTTGCTCCGCAACAAGGCCGATGAATGCCTGCGTGAGGAGCATCACGCCCCAGATCAGCACAAGCTTCTGCAATGCGACCAGATAATCCATGATGCCGGACGTGCGAACCTGAAACCAGGCGATGATGAAGAACAGCGCGGAGACGTAAAGGAATCCGATGAAGTTTTGCGTGCGCGTGCGGAAGAGCGCGAAGCCGCGCAGCACGAGGAGGATGAACAGGAAGAAAAAATCGCTGATGATCGCATGGCCAAGGGGGCCCTGCTCGGACAAGGCGTCGATGGCGATGCTGGCGCAGACAAAAAGTCCGTCGGCGAAGTACGAACCGACGACAAAGGGCCTCACCTGACGCGGCGTGATGCGATCCCGCCCGAAAAAGTAGTGCTGCGCGATCGTGAACATCGCAAAAAGAAAGAAGAGCGCGAACGCGGCGGTGGGCGGAAAGCCCCAGTCACGCGACCAGAGCCAGTAAAAGACGCAAAGGGCCAGCAGCACCCACTTCAGCGGAACGATGACGGAATACTCCACGCCGCCGAGCCACGCGGCGTACTCGCGTTCGCTGGCGGCATTTGCGTCGAACAGTGCGGGTGCGTCGTTCTTGCCGTCGGATTTGTTCATGGTCGAAGGCTTTCATGCCACGGCGGTGCCGCCATTGCAAGCGATGCGATCAGGGAGCGGCGGATTTCGCCGCAGTGCGTGCGAGCCAGGCCGTGTAGGGGCGGGGATAGCGCGAACCCATATAGGGGCGGCGGCGGAAAACTTCGTCCCAGTCAGCGGTCGCCTCGCTCTCGCGGCCAAGCGCCTCAAGTGCCAGCGCCCGGCGCTCGTACACTTCGATTGCGTTGAGCTTCCGGAGCACCAGCGGCGTCTGCTCCACAACCTTCTGGAACTCCCCTTCCAGGAGCAGCATCTCCTGATAACGACTGCGGCAATCGACATGGCCGGGCCAGATTTTCAGGACTGCTTCACACTTCGGAAAGAGCGCCACGCGCGCGGGCGAACGCCTGAAGGGGTCGAGTTGCGTGGAATAAATTTCACGATAGGCGATGTCCGCGCGAAGCGGACGTGAAAGCGGAAGAAACGCCGCGCCTGCCAGCGCAAGCAGGACGATGATGGCGATGACGCCGACCGCCTTCGGTGTGGAGAAAAGAAAGGAAATCGCCGTCGGGTGCGACATGTTCTTCATCGTCACCTCAAGGCTGAGCGGGCCGATGTCGCGCTGCACCGGCACCAGCAACTGCGGTTCATCCTGTGTGCCGGCGGGAACAAGGTGGGGGAGCGCCAGCAGCAGAAAAAAGAGCATCGATGAGACGGGCAATCGCAGGGGAAAATTCATCTGCATCTGCAGGCACATCGCAATGAGCGCGCAAAATCCCACGGAAAGAATCATGGCGTTTCCGAAGGAGGTTCCCGCGTGAAGGCGGTCCCAATAGGCCTTCATGGCGGCGCCGATCATGAGCACGAACAGGGCGAGGCCGATAATGCCGAGGTCGCTCCAGATTTGGAGAATCTCGTTGTGCGCGGCGTTGGTCCATGACGCTCCGTAGGGAGCCAGCTTCGGATTCGATTGGACCAACTGGCTGATCGTCGCCGGATATGTATAGACAAAATTCCCCGCGCCGGTGCCAAGCCACGCATGGTTGCGGATGATTTCCAGAGTCGTCAGCCAGATCGCGTAGCGGGTGTCGAGGCCGCTGGTCCAGCGCTCGGAACCGAAGGCCTCGGAGAAGATGCCGCCGCTGGCGGTTTCTGTGCGCTTCCAGACGGCGCTGCCATGGGGATTCAGCGGGTGATCAATAACAAAGAACCCGACGACGATCGCAAAGCCGATGAAGAGCGCGGCCATGCGGCGCCGCGAGCGTTTCACAATCTCCGAAAGGCCGTAATCACGCAGGAGAAACAGCAGCGCGGCGGCGGAGATGATGAGCGAAAGGTTGCTGTGCACGGACCAGGCAACGATCAGCGCCGCTGCGTGCAGGACGAGGCTGATGATCGCCGCGACGGCCAGCCACCTTCTGCGCGCGACGAGGAAAATTCCCGCCCACACGAGAAAACCAAGGACGAGGAAGTCGCCGAGATGGCTCGTGTTGCCAAGGCCGACGGTGGAAATGACATCGCGCCAGTCACCGAGCACCTGACGCACGACGACGGCGCCTGATCCAAACGCACGACGAAAATCCGTGACGAGTGTCATCACGGCCATCGCGAATGATGATGCGGCGAGCGCATACGTGCCCAGCAGCAGGTGCTTGCGACTGGTGCAGAATGACTGCACCAAAAACGAGAAGAGGATCAGCCACGCAAAGCGTGCGACGTCCGCCACGGCGAGGTCGTGCGACTGGCTCCAAAGAATGGAAATTGCCGACCATATGAGGAAGAGCAGCACGAATCCATTGGTGGCTTGCAGGTGAATCCTGAACTCACCACGGAAGAAGGCTGCACCGATTGCGAGTGCCGTCAGGAGCGCCGTGACGCACTGGAAGATGACCTGCTTCGGAAGGAGGAACGAATCTGTCGCCGCGCTGATGACAAGGTGGGGAAGCGCAAGGAGCGTCAGGAGGACCAATAGCCACGCAGCGCCGGCGAGCGGTTGCTCCGGCGAAAACACCGAGGCGAATCGCTTCATGACTTGGCGAGTTGTACGCGGGCGCGGGCGTCGTCGAGGAGATCGCGGAGTGATTGTTGCAGCGGAATTTCGGGCTTCCATCCCGTGCGCGCCGTCAGGAGCGCGGGGGACCCGCGGAATTCGGAAATATCGGCGGGGCGGAAAAGCGACGGATCTGTCTTCATGCGGGGAGAGATGCCGGCACTTTCGAACATCATTTCCACGATGGACTGGATCGAATGGGATTCGCCGCTGGCGATGATGAAGAGCGGATCGGCCGGCTTTTGTTCAAGCAGCATGCGGTAGGCCCGCGCGACGTCGCGCACATCAAGGAAGTCGCGCTTTGTCGTCAGGTTCCCGTGAAGGAGAAAATCGCGCTGGCCGGTTTCGATTTCCGCGATCTGGCGCGCGAAGGAGGGGCACACGAATCCCGGCGACTGTCCCGGCCCGATGTGGTTGAACGGGCGCGCCACGATGACGCGCGTTCCACCGTTGGATTCCAGAACGCGGAGGATCATTTCCGCGGAGTATTTGCTCACGGCATAGGGCGACCGCGGATTGGGCTGATGCTTCTCCGTGATGGGCATCTGGTCCGCAGGCACTGCGCCGAGAATGTCGGCGCTGCTGACGTAAAGGAAGAGGCCGTCCTTTGGCAGGAACTCGCAGGCGGTCTGATAGAGCCAGATTGTGTTGAGAACGTTCGCCTCGAAGACCGAGGGGGGATTTTCCCAGCTCTTGCCAACGTGGCTCCATCCTGCTGCGTGAAGCACCGCATCGGGACGCTCCGCCGCGAACAGGTCATACATCGCAAGGCGATCGTTCAAGTCCATCCGAACGCCGGTGATGTTGCCACCGGGGATGTCTGGGATTGTGGATCGGTCGATGGCAATAACGTGGTGCCCCGCTGCACAAAGCTCGCGCATCAAGTGCGGTCCGACAAAACCACCAGCTCCCGTTATGACGATCTTCAAGGGGATGACATCTTTTCCTTTTTTGCGATTTTGGAACGATATGAAGCGATTCCAATTGAACGCAACGAAAAGGATTCGTGGATCGGGTTGGTGGGGCGGAAAAGCGTCACCGTCGTCGGGGCATCCAATTCAAGCGTTGTATCCAGCCATGTGACGGAGCGGTCGCCAATGGGAAGTGTAAGAGGCGGAAGGCTTCGCGGCTCAGGCCCCGCGAGCGTGGCAACAAGGGGAGGTTCTTCCGAGGCTTTGGGAAGCGATTGTTCTATGGCATGGACAAGAATTTCATCCCCGCTGCGGGACGGAAGGCTGATTGAGCGCTGATCGGGTGGAAAATCGATGAGTGCCGAGCGGTCCAAACGGGTGGGCGTGAGCGCGAGTGCCGCATCAACACGCAGTAGCGTGACGTTCTCGTTCATCCATGGTTGAAGGTTTGGGGCGATGGAAACGGACTTGGTTCCGTCGCGAAGAACGATGAGCGCCTTTGCGGGGGAGGACTCCGTTTGGTAGTCGGCGCTGTGTCCCTTTCCACGCAGCCAGCAGGTTTGAACTGCGGCGTAGAGCGTGGCGCCGGGATCGAGGATGCGCTGGCGATAAAGACGACGACCTTCGGGAATGACGAGGAGGCTTCCATCGGGCGCGGCGGCGACGAATTCGTTGGCGGACTTGACGACGCTGTTGTTCTTCGCTGCGGCGGAGGTCATCTGCGCCATCAGCGCAACATTGGCGACCTGAAGCATCAGGGTAAGAATTGCCACGACGGCAAGAAACGCCCTTTGCACGAACGCAAAGCCGTCGCGGTGGCAGAACGTCGTGATGATGACGAGCGCGAAGAAGAGGAGTGGCAGAAAGAGCACGCGCATTCCGTCCAGCGGCGACACGGTGATTGTTGCCATGGGAAGCGAGGAGAGAATGGCTGCGAGAAGGCAGAAGACCGGCGCGCGGCGAAAGCCCGTGAAGAACAGGACGATTCCGCAGAATGCCGCTCCGGCAACCGCCCAGAAGAGCGAGAAGGTTGATGCGGGAAAGGCCTGAAAGGGGCACGCGAGCGCGGAAAAAATCCTCGCGATGTTTCCGCCAAGGGTGCCAACGGTGTGTGGTTGGATGGTGTGGTAGCCCGCGATCCCGCCAAGCACCGCGCTGCGGAAGGAGAGGTATGCGATGCCGATTCCCACCGGCAGGATCATCAGCATCGCGCGTGCGCGGGAGCGCGCCAGCGCAGGAGGAGCGAGCAGCAGCGCCGCGAGTGGCAGGATGATGCAGCCGCTGACAGCGACTTCCTTCGACAGGAGCGCAAGGACCAGAAAAGCGAGCGACGCGAGTGTGATGGAAATCGAATCACGCGCGAGGGCACGCAGCGCGAAGGCCACCGCGTGAATGATGAACGTGGCCGCGAGCAGGTCCGTGCGTCCGCTGACCCAGAAAAGCGCCTCATTCTTCAGCGGATTCAATGCAATCAACATGGCGCAGGCGGCGGCGATGACGCCGGTGGTCTGGCCGCAAAGCATCTGACATGCGAGGAAAACGCCGACGATCGCCGACACAAAAATCACGATGTTGGTGATGTGGCAGCCGACGGCGCTGGAACCGTGAAAGGCCTCGTCCAGAGTGAACGAAAGGCGCGACAGCGGGCGATAAAACCCACCCTCGCCACGGGCGCCTTCATTCCAGTCGCCGACAAACGTCGCAAGGGACTGGGAAAACGTGCGCGGCCTCACCTGAAACCAATCGTCGGCGTGCAGCCCCATGAACAATCCCGGCAGGCTGACGACGACGGCGATGGCCACGAGCATCAGGAGCAGACTGCGCGGCGACGCCGCTGGGGCGACGGGCGGAGGTTCCGGAAGCGCGGCGTGACCGGTGATCTGTACCGTGATCATTTGCGCGGCGGCGTTTGGTCGCAACGCGTCACGCGCGCGGATCGACGCCGGTTTCCTTGATGCGCTGCATGAAGAAGTTCACGTCGTAGTCGATGGAGCGCTGTGCAAATTCGCGGGCTTCCGCCTTCTTCCCCTGATTGTACAAATTCACGCGAAGGTCGTAGCACAGGACGGCGCGGTGGGGGAAAAGACGAAGGGCTTCGCGAAGCGCGCGTTCCTCTGCGGGAAGGTCCTTGGTCTCGCGATACATGGCGGATGCAATGTGATAGACCTGACCGATGGTTGGAACGGAACCGCGGCCAAGTGAAAGAAGGAAATCGGCGCCTTCGTGCACCTGATTTGCCGCGCGGGAAACCCGCTCGTAGTCGAAAACTGCGGCGATGTCCGCAGGGTTGTCACGAAGTCCCTCCTCCAGATAGCGCTTCGCCGTCAGCGTGTCGGTCGTCTGCGCGAGCACGCGGCCCACGACGATCTTCCCCTCGCTGGTGGAGGCCAGAGCATCGCGCTGCGAATTGACGAGCGCAATCGCCTCCTGATCGCGCTGAAGCTCGCGAAGACAGACGGCCTTGCCGAGCAGACTCAACCTGTCATCGGGGCACTTCAGCAACGCCTGTTCATACTGCATCAGCGCCTCGGCGGGGCGGCCCGCGCGACGCTGCGCCGTGCCAAGGTGATAGAGCGAAGCGCACTCATCGCCCAAATACCAGTTCGCGACGGACAACAACCAGTCGGCTTCGCTGTTTGTGGGGCAGAGCGCGGAGGCCCGCTGCAAATCGGCGCGCGCCTTTGTCAGCGCAGCGTTTTCCTTCAACATGCCGAGTGATGACGCATCGAGCTGGCGCGATTCGAAGCGCATCTTCGCGGCGACTTCGCGCAGCTTTTCCATCTCTTCGCGCGCGGAGGAAAGATAGACTTCAGCATACTCGCAGGAGCTTCGGTTGCCGAGGGCGGCGCGCTGCAGTTGCGACTTCCCGATGCTCTTCATGGAGAACGCGACGAGCAGCGCAGTGGTCGCAACGACAGCCCACACCGGCGCCATGCGACGCAGGTCCTGGGAAAGTGGTGGATGGGGTGCGTTGTCAGCCATTGGCTCTACTTGTTTCCGTCTTCGGCGGCGATTTCCGCGCCGGGCTTGTTGTCATGATCATTCAGTTCAAAGCGAACCGATTTCAACACCGGCTCGCCTTCCTTTCCACCGTAAAGCGTGGCACGCCATTGGGTGACGTTCGTGCCGGCGGGGGAAACAACTTTGTCCCCGGCGACGAGCGGCCGCCAGTCCTGCCAAGTGATGCCATCCCCCGAACGGAGCCCAAAACGCAACGAATACTCGATGCGCGTGGTTCGCGGCGTTTCCTGATCGACAACCAACGAGGCATTGAGCGGCTTCGCCAGTTGGATGATGGGGCTTTCGTAGATTCCCGCCACCGGCGCCATGGAGATGGAACTAATGTCATTGAGCGAGGGATAATCGGGACCGCTGATCTCAAAATCGAGATAGCCGTCACGGACATCGTAGCGACCCATGTAAATCCTTCCAACGGTGGGTCGCGTTTCGAGCGCCCAGTTCTTGTTGTCCTCGAAGCGGTATTTGAAGTCGCCGGACATCTGCTCAGGTTCGTAGTCTCCGACCGACTGGAAATAGACGTCATACCAGTTCGTATCGGGATCGGGAACCGGCATGCGGAACTTCACGGGCGGCCCCGTTTCAGAGAATGTCAGGTAAAGATGGCCGCCGAGGTTGCCCCACAGGTTGTCGCTCTTGGCCTGATCGCCGAGTGCCCCCTCGATCAGGTAATCGGAATTGAAGGGCATCGTCTGCATCATTGCGTCGGGGCGTGCAGAAACGGAAATGGAACCGTCGGGCGCACGAACCACACCGTGCATCATGCCGAAATCGGGGAACGACGAAAAATCCCAGACGTTCGTGTCGGTTCCGAACTCGCCATCACCAACGATGTATGGCATCGTGATGGTCATGGTGTTGTCGTCGTAGGTGTCTTCCAGATACTCGCGATCCTCGTTCAGGCTGAAGGAAAGGGTGTACTGCCCCGGCTTCACACCCCAGTCAAACTGCATCAGCGCGCTCTCGCCGGCCTTCAGTCCGGGGAAGCGTCGCATTGCGATGCGGTCGCGCGTGGCGCGCTGGCCGACTGCATAGACGGACATGCGGAAGTCACGCACGAAATCCTGTGTTGAATTATTCGTGAAGGGAACACGCACCGTGACGCGTTCGTAGGGCTTCAGGAACTTGCTGCTGACAAAAAGCTGATCCTTCGTCAGCGCCAGATTCGGCGCCGCGAGGAAATCGAACTCCTTCCGCAGCGTGTTGTTCTCAAGGTTCACGTCGCCGGGCGTTCCGTTCACCTTCACGGCGGCAAAGACGACGGGGGTCGTGGAGCTTCCGTTGGTGGGGTCCCAGCGAAGCCTGAACGTGTGCTTTTCGCCGGGATAAAGTTCATCCACTGAATCAGGGGGAAACCAGACGAGCGATGTCGGCACGGCGTTCTTCTCCACCCACGGCTCGTTCAGGTAGGCGAGTCCGCGAACATTGCGGGCGACTTCATCACCGTTGTTCACGACGGAGAATCGCAGGTACACGGTGCGGCCGGCGAAGATGTTCTCGCTTTCGGAGATGAAGCTGCCGGGAACGATGGCGACATCAGGGCCGGACTTGAAGGAATACGTGAACGGCGTCAGTTGCAGGAGGCGGCGCCGGTCGCCGGAGAGGTCGTATAGCTCCAGCAGGAAATTGGTCGGCTTGCTGTCTGTATATACGCTGGTGGTGTTGAAGGTGAGGCTGCGGCTTTCCGTGGGCTTGAGTGATTCGATGATCAGCGGATCGCCGAGGGGAACGGATTCCGTGGCGTTGATGCGCTTGAGAACGGCCTCCAGTTTCGGCAGCGCGAGGTTGGTCATGTTGTAGACGGGGATGGTGAACTGCGTGCCCGCGTTCTGCGGAAGGCGCGAAACGGCGACGGCATCGAGCGGGAAATCAAGGTAGCGCACCTGATCGCTCTGCGCGCGCAGCACCAACTGGCTTTCGCCAAGCACGTCCCCAAGCTGCTCCTTGTCCTCGGAAGGAATGATCAGGCGCCCGCGCACGGTCGTCACCCCGGCGGGGAAGGATTTCTCAAGGGGAGGAGTCGTGTTGTCCCCCACGGCGACGGTGACCGGGAAGCGCGCCAGCTCCTTTCGCTTCTCCACGTCGTCGATGACAATCTGCGCGTTTGGAATTTCCAGGTCCGTTTCGTTTCGAACCTTGAAACGAATCTGCAGCGGCTTGCCGGCCTCTATCACGGTGGAGGCATCCGGCGTCGTATCCCACGAAAGCGTGACCTTCGATTCCTGCACGGCAAGGGGGAGGCTCGCGAGTTGCGACTTCTTTGCCTCATCGTTGGAGGTCTCAACGAGCACGTTGTAGCTTCCCGGCGCGAGGTAGGCGGGAATCCCCACGGTGGTATTGATGTCGCCACTACGAACGATGAAGCGACTTTCGGCGATGGGAAGGTTGGTCGTGTCCGTGACGACCACGCGGCCCGAAGCATGGTCGTAGCCGTCCGTCCTGCCGGTGATCTTCAGCACGCGCCCCGTTGCCGACAGGATTCGCGCCGGTTCCACCTTCGCATCCAACGGCGCGGGCATCGGTGGCAGGTTGCTGGCGGGATCGCCCATCAACAAATACTGGTTCGTTACGGACGGATTGTTTCTGTCCAGATAGTAATCGAGTTTGGACAGCAGGCAGAGTGTTCCGAAATCGGTGATCTTGTCGTGGCAGAGATGCTCATAGAACGCAGAGATCAGGTAGTCATGCTCGTAGCTGCTGGTGCCATCGATGGGAATGAAGGCGCCGATCATTCCGCCATTCTTGCGGCGGATGAAGTGCTCTGAAAGGCTGGCGCGAACCGGCTCCACGGGATAATCCACCCAACCGGTGTCGCACGATCCCGCAATGAGGAAGGGATGGCGGCCGCTGTCGGTCATTCTGTCAATGTCGCGAATGTGGAGGATGCGTTCCGAAGACCACAGGTTGGGTCCGCCGTGGCCGAGGTACGTGACGGTGAGCGCGCCACGGCTCATTTCTCCGATCACGCGATCGGTGAACTCCGCGCTGCGCTTTCGCCAGATGCCGCGGAAATAATCCTCGTAGGGAAAATCCTGCAGCTTCAGCAATTCCACCGCATGCGGCGGCAGGAACGCTTTGCGAACAATGGCACGCGCAACGGAAATGAAATCCGGTTCGTCATCGGTGACAAACAGGTGGCGGTTGCGCCATTCGCCGGTGGGCGGGTTGGTGTCGTAGCCCAGAATCTTGTCCGTCACGATCTTCATTTCCTCCGGATCGTTCACGGAGATGCGCGCGATTTCCACATCAGCGATGGGGCCCATGCCCGTGATCAGCGCGTAGCTTTCATCGCCGCGGATTCTCACGCTGGGGTCCTGCCAGCCAAAGACAGGGATCATGTTTCGCGATACGCCGGGCGAATCACGGCGGTATTCCCACCAGTATTCGGAGCCCTCTCCCACGAGAAGAACTTCGCGCAACCGTGGCGCCTTGCGCGCGCGAAAGATGTGGGCGATGCAGTCGTGAATGGCCTGATAGCTGATTTCCCCGTAGGAGAACGCGGCGTACACATCATCCACCGAATACGAGGCAACCGACATCGACTTTGCGCGATAATCCAGCAGCGGCCGCAGCTCGTTGAAAAGCTCCGGATAGTAGATCGCGAGGTAATCGATCTGACTGTCGTCTACGAAGCTCCTCGGTGCCTTGACTGACTGAAAGGGGGGCGGAACGAAGTAGGTTTCCGCAGGCGCGTAGAGGAACTGCGTGCCCGCTGCGGGAACGCGAAGGAAGGCGGTGTACTGGAGCGGATTCGTCTGTCCTGCCAGATTGATGACAAGCGGCTCCAGCGGCTTCGTGACATCGAAGGCGTATCCACCGCCCCGGAAATTGTCCTGCTTCGCAAGAAGAACGGAGTAGGTTGTTGGCGCGTCAAAATCCGCCGTGAAGAGAGTCTGCGGCTTCAGCCCAAGCGACGTGATGGGAAGGGTGAACTCCGCCATGATGAAACGGAAGGGATTCGATTTGCTGGCATCGGTTTGTTCGGGATTTGAAACGCTCAGCGTGTTGATTCCTTCAACCAGTTGGGAGCTTTCGAAGGAAACGGCCTTGTTCTCCACGCGGCCCGTGCGCGCTTCGCCGGCGGCAACGGGCTTGTTGTTGATGAGGAGGTCGAAAAGCGATGCGTTAATCCTCTGCGGATCGGCCCCCACAATCCAGGCATTGAATTTCGCCTGGGTGTTGGCG
>JADZDZ010000341.1 GCA_020850785.1 Candidatus Sumerlaeota bacterium
CCTGCAGATGGTGGGAACCGATTCCGGCGATCTGGACACGTTGTCATTTTCCACCTCAACCCCGTTGAAGCGCGGCGCAACTTATCACCCCTGGGGCGTGGGGCGCGTCACGTACAAGGTCGATGGCAACTGGCTTGTTCGCACCGTGGACACCATCGAAACGGAGCGGCGCGACGTGTATGGCAATGCCACGACGGACCGGATGCCGCCGGAGTTCGTGAAGATCGCCGAAGGAGTGAAGAAGTTCAACATCGACTACGCATTCTGGTACGACAACCAGTGGTATGAAACATCCTCCTGGAATTCCGCAGCACGCCAGATTCGCAATCCACGCTTCGTTCTCGGCACCTACGACGAGTTGGTTGACAAGATCAACACCAACGGCCTGTCGCCCGGCCAGGAAGGCTGGAACAATTCGCTGAACGACCAGTTCAACGAGCCACTTGATCGTCTTCCTGCGTATATACGAGTTAGGCTTGAATTCGCCGACTTGAAGAACCCCGGTCGCGTGGAGGACTTTGAATCCATCATTCGCATCTACATGGCGGAGGAGACCTACACCCCCACTACCGAGATCAGCGAGGACATCCGCGAGGAGGAACGCACCACTCGCGACAGCGACTACCTTCCAGTCTATCCCGGAATCCTGAAGAAACAATGAACCGCGCGCGCCCACGTCTCCAAACGCGTCAGGACCGCGCGGTGATCCTCGTGCTTGTGCTGTGGATCGTGGTGATATTGTCGCTGATGGCCTACTCCATGCTCTATCAGGTATCGTCGGAAATGTCGATCACCTCCGCGCGCAAGAAGCAGTTGCAGGCGGAGGCGCTCGCACGCGCGGGCATCGCGAAGGCTGTCGTCGATTTGCGCAACGACCTGCTGTTCGACAACGTGGAAGGCGAGAAAAACTTCGATGCGGAAGGCGACATCTGGGCCCGCCCGGAGGAGGGAAAACTCGAAGCGTACATCGGCGACGACAAAACCGGCTACTTCGACGTGCGCGTCTACGACGAGGACGGCCTCTTCAACCTGAACCGCATGGGTGGCGCGAACATCATGCTGCTGCAGAAGATCATAGAGCGCATCGGCTACACGGAGGAGGACGCCAAGACCGTCGCCTGCGCCATCATCGATTGGCGCGACGGGGATTTCATCCCTGTGCTTCCCAACGCGCCGTCCAACGATGAAGGGAAGGCGTATGCCATGATGCAGAACGAGTATGATCGCACGCGCCTTAATGAGGACGAAATCACGCCAATCATTTTTAGGAACGAGGATTACATCAGCGTCGAGGAACTCCTGGAAGTCTACGGCGTCACGCCGGAGCTCTACTTCGGCCCCCAATCCCCGGAGGCGGAATACTTCCGCCAACAGATGCCTGATCGTTTCCAATATGGCGATGAACACTTCGTGATCGACGAGCGCGAACTGCGCCGCCGCCGAAGGCGCGACGACGAACCCGAACCGGGACTGCGCGACTACTTCACCGTTTATGGCGCCGGTGTGCTTAACCTGAACACGGCGCCAGAACACGTCCTTGCGGCCTTCGCAGAGGCGTCCGGCAACACCGATGGTGATGGCTGGGCGGAACGCGTGATCCGCGAACGCCGGGGCGGCAAGGAGGAGAATCTGGACAACGACAAGGCCTTCAAGGACAGCACCGAGCTTCAGGCAAACGCCGACGTGCAGGGCGTCGTCGCAACCGGCGGCGCGCTGCTGCAGGTGGGCGTCAACTCTTCCGTCTTCCGCATTGTCTCCGAAGGCACTGTCGGCGACGTGAAAGTGCGAATTGTGGCACTGGCCGTGCGTGCCTTGACGCCGCTGACCCGTGACGAGAGCTTCGAGGAAATTGATCGCCGCGGGGAGCGCCGCAAGGAAGAATCGGAACGCTGGAAGCGCCGCGAAAAATCCAGCGATTCCACTACCATCAAGTACCCATTTGTCCGCATCGTGAAAGTATTCGAGGAATAAGGAAAGCTACGCCCCATGGCGCGATACACTGTTCTGGAACTTACTGAAAATGAAGCCCGCATCCTGCAGGTGGGAAAGACGCGCAAGACGCAGGCTTCCATCGAGCAGGCCTTCATCGTCGATTTTTCCGACCTTGAAAAGGACGAGGAGGGAATCGTCGCCCGCGGGAAGCGCCTTCATGACAAGCTGAAGGAACGGAAGCTCCCCCCCGGCGAAGTCGGCATCATCATTCCGAAGAACAACTCCATCGTGCGCACCGCCCAGCTTCCCTCCGCGGATGTCGAGGAACTTCGCAGCATGGCGATGTTCGAGGCGGAAAAATTCATCCCCTTCAACGCAGAGCGACACATCATCAGCAACGGCATCCTGCGCCAGGACGACGTGCATGGAAGCCATGTGCTGATCACCGCTGTTGATCGACCCATCATTGATGCGGCGCTTGCGCTCGCGGCGGCATCGCAGTTGGAGCCGGTGGTGGCGGAGGTTTCCTCCATCGCATTGGTGCGCGCCTTTGCGCACTCCCCCACGGGTCAGGAAAACCACAGCGGCTCTGTCGTGCTGCTCAACGTGGGGCGCACGCAGACGGACCTCAGCATCATGGTCGATGGAATGCTGATGAACAGCCGCTCCCAGAACATCGGCTACCAGAAGCTCATGACGGACCTGAAGGATGCGCGCGGGGACGTGCAGCCGCTGACGTTGGCGGGCCTGCGCTCCGTCAACATGATGCAGCCTGACGACGCGCAGCAGGCGCCCGGCGAAGACCGCCAGGGTGGCGGCAACCAAACCGGCGACGCGGTGCGTGGATGGATCCAGCGCATCGTGCGTTTCACGCGGCAGACATTCGAATTTGCCGCCCGCGAACAGGGAATCCCCACCTCCTCGCGCATCTATCTCTGCGGCGAAGGGAACATGCTGCAGGGCTTCGCGCAGGCGTTGTCCATCAACCTCAATGTGGAAGTCCTCCCGTTTGATTCGCTCGCCGGCGTGGCACGATCTCCCGGCGCGGCGCTGGAGGAGGAAGCACTCGCGGCAATGTGCAACGCCTGGGGCACGATTATCCGCCTCGTGGAGGAGGACGAATCGAACGAACATCCGCGCGATCGCGTAAACCTGCTGCCGCCGGAGATGATCCAGCAGCAGGCCTCCGCGGAGAAGAAGATGCTGCTCGCCATTTCCGGCTTCATGGTGGTCATCACATTGCTCCTCCTCTTCGTCGCATACTCATCGCGCGCAAACGTCGTGAAGGAACTGACGAAGCGCTACACGGAATACAATAAGGAGATGCGCTCCTATGTGGAATCGCTGGACGAGAAGGAAAAGCAGCTTGAAATCATTCGCAAGATAACGACCGACCGCGCATCGCCGATGTATATCATCAACGAAATCGCGAAGTTCGATGGCGTTGGCTCCGTTGAATCGGGTGGAACGTTGACCATTGATGAGTTCAAGTACGGAACGACGAAGGACGTCACGATCTCCGGCTATGCGGTGGCGTCGGAGGACATTGTGCGCTTTTCCGACTACCTTGAAAAGCTCACACTGGATGGTAAGCAAGTGTTCAGCAACGTCGGACTCCCGCAACCCACTGGCGAGGACCTGCCCGGTCGCAAAACTGTTTGGAAATTCACCCTCACCGCCGTCCTGAACGAAATGGGCGGCGAATCACGCGGCAAGAAATCCGGCGATGAAGGCGAAGCGGAGTCCGAATCATGAGCAACATGAAACCGAGCGAAAAACTGCTGCTGGGAATCGTGATCGCCGGATTTGCATTCCTCATCGCATGGCGCATGGGCCTCGACGAGGCGTTGTCCAGCCTTGTGTCGGGCGGGAACTCCGACATCTCCTCGCTGGAATCCCGCTTCGAAAAGAACATCGAAAAACTCGGCCAAATGTACCAGATCGAGCGTGAATTCAAGCGTGTCGGCGAACTCCCCGCGAACACCGAGGAGGAGAAGGTTCGCCCCGCACTCGCCTTCACTCAGCAGGTCTCGGACATCTGCCGCGAACTCGGCTTCGATTTCCCACCCATACGGCCCCAGGCCATGCCCATCGACGGCGTTGATGACTACGAGTTGATCAACGTGACGATCAAGACGGAAGGCTCCTTCGCCAGCACCGTGAACTTGTTCAAGCGTTTTGAGGAGCGGGGCCTGATCTTCCGCCAGGTGAACCTGCGTTCCGTGCGCGACAAGGACCAGATCGTCGCCAACATCACCGTCGCACGCATCGCCCCGGTGCAGAAGCGTGAAAACACGAAGAGGGGCCCATCGAGGAACTGATCATGATAACCGCAAAAAAACTGATGTGGGTGAACTTCGGACTCTTCCTTGTGATGCTTTTCGTTTCTGTCTATACGCTGATGCGTCGACCGGAATATCCCGGCCCCCCGGACGTCGCCGGCGCGCGCGCGGAAGTGATCGAAATGATCGCAAGCGAAGGCCAGACCGTGGGCGCCAACGAGGACACGCTGAAGGAACTGGGAAAGAAGAACGTCTTCAGCACCATCATCGCACTGCCAACCCCAACGCCCGCGCCCACGAAGACACCCGATCCCGGCCCACCGATCGACGAAGTTCTGATGAACTGGAAGCTCGTCATGCCCACGAAGACCTTCGCGATCTTTCAGGAAATGCGCACCCAGCGTGACGCCAACGTGAAGTTGAATGAAACCTTCGACGCCGAATACAAGGGGCGAAATTTCAAGATCAAGCTCATCGGTGTTGATACGAAGAAGTTCACCGCCACCGTCGAGATGGAAAATCTTCTCGGCCAGAAGCAGACGAAGGTCTACAGCATGATGTGATGGGAAAGCATCGGGGGGAATGATCCAGCCATTCCCCCTGTCCTCACTTCACTTCCTTGCGCAACTTTGCGGGAAGAATTCTCAGCTGCTCCCGATACTTTGCCACGGTGCGCCGTGCGATTTGGAATCCCTTGTGGCGCAGCATGTCCGCAATCTTTTGATCGCTGTAGGGGCGCTTCTTCTCCTCCCCTTCAATCATCTGCGTCAGCAACTCCTTGATGGAGCGCGATGAAGCCGCCTCTCCGTCGTCGGTTTCGAGCCCGCTGGAGAAGAAGAACTTCAGCTCAAAAATGCCGCGCGGCGTTTCCACGTACTTCTTCGTCGTCACACGGGCGATGGTCGATTCGTGCATCCCCACGCGCTCCGCAATGTCGCGCAGCGTCAACGGCCGCAAATGCTCGATACCCTTGTCGAGGAATTCCTTCTGGTATTCCATGATCGCCTCCGTCACGCGAAGGATCGTGGATTTGCGCTTCTCAATGTTGCGGATCAACCACACGGCGTTCTTGAATTTTTCCGACGCGTAGTCCTGATCCATTTGCAGGATCGCACTGGCGGATGGACCCGCCACTTCCTCCCACATGCCTTCGGTTTCGCTGGCGCCGTTGCTGGCATTGGAGGTCGTGGTGCTCGCGCCATTCCCCGCCGCCGCAGCTTCCTTCCGTTCCGCCTTGCTCATCATGAGACGCCGATAATTCGACGCCACCTTCAGGCGCGCGGAGTCCCCCTCGTTCAGGAAATACAGGTACTTGCCATCAATCTTCTTCACGTAGACATCCGGCGTGATATACTGCGGACGGTCCTTCGTCGTCGAACGGCCCGGCTTCGGGTCCAGCTTCGACAGCAGGTTGAAAACCTCCATCACCTGCTCCTCGCCAACGTTCAGCGCACGCGCAATCTCCTTGAAGCGCTTCTGCTGCAAGTCCTCCAGATGGCTGTCCAGCACCTGATACAGCACGCGATTGCGGATTTCCTTCTCCTCGCACTGCAGGCGCAGACACTCCGCCAAGTCACGGGCGCCAACACCTGTTGGCTCGAACTCCTGGATGACCTCCAGCACGTCGAACACCGCGTCCGCTGTCGCCTTTGTGCGGAACGCGATGGCTTCAAGAATCAAGTCATTCGGCGAAAGGTCCGCCACGTCCTCATAGTCGCGCCTGATGCGCTTTGCGATGAGACGAACAAGCTGCTCGTCCTTCTTCATCGACGCCACTTCATCATAAGTGGACTTCAGGAAATCCGCCGTGATTCGCAGCACCAACTCCTTGCGCTTCATGCCGACAAAAGCGTCCGGATTTTCGCCACCGTGCAGCCTTGCCAGCAGTCGTCGCAGCGATTCGTCCACCTTCTCCGCAGCGCCCGCTTCATCGGGCACGATCAACTCCTGCGGATATCCCACAATCAGCGCCTGATTCGTCAACGAGCTGTCAAGATAGCCGTCATTGTTCAGGCTGCCGACGATGAACTCGCCGATCTCATAATTCCTCCCCGCCAGGATCGACAGCCGAAGCTGCCGCATCAGCGAATCGTACAGCCCCTCCTTCGCGCTCGTGTACGTCGTGAAATCATGCTCTTCGGGGTCCTCATTCGCATTCGAATAGGACGCGGTGTCGCTATCTTCAAACTCCTCGTTCCAGTTGGCGTCCGTGTCCGCCATATGCTGGAAGTCCTCGGAACCATCGCTCTGACTGGATGGGTCGGAATGCTCCTCCGTGCCATCCGCCTCCGCTCCGCCCGATAACGAAGAGGTGAACTCGTGGCTCGAATACTCCTCCCCCGGCTCACCATCCTCGTAGGCGCCCTCCGCTTCGGCGGCCTTGGAAGCCTCCTCCGAAAGCCCCGCAGGAGCGTCCTCCGGCCCCTCCGCAGCAGGCGCAGCGTCCGCCGCCTCGTCGGGCGATTCCGTATGAAGATTCTCCTCCTCGTCGCCAATTTCGAGGAAGGGATTCTCCATCATTTCATCCCGGATCAATGTTTCCAGATCCATGGAGTTCATCTGCAGCAATTGGATCGACTGCTGCATCTGCGGCGTCATGATCAGCCGCTGGGTCTGCTTCTGAACTTGTTGGAGAGATAAGGCCAAACCGCGTACCTCGTGGGGAGCAAACGACGTAGATGCCTGAATTCACTGCCTAGGGAGAACCCTAGCAAGATTCAGACTCACTTTTTGGACTATTGTTTGCTTACAGGAAAAGGTCAAACAAAAAAGGGAAAGGCACACCCCTCCGCCCCCGGCGACTCCACGTCAGCGGGCCCTTGTGGGGCGGCTTCCCGCCCCAAGGCCATCAAACTCAAGCGTTGCCTAAATCTCCAGCAGCAGCCGCTCCGGCGCCTCGATGCACTCCTTCACGCGGACCAAGAAACCGACCGCTTCCTTCCCATCCACAATCCGGTGATCATAGCTGAGTGCCAGATACATCATTGGGCGGATGACCACCTGATCATTGATCGCCACGGGGCGCTTGATGATGTTGTGCATCCCAAGAATGCCGCTCTGGGGCGGGTTCAGGATCGGCGTGGACATCATCGATCCGTACACGCCGCCGTTGCTCACGGTGAAGGTGCCACCGCTCAGGTCATCAAGCGTCAGCTTCCCGGTCTTTGCCTTCTCCGCGAAATCCCGGATGGTCTTTTCGATGCCCGCAAACGTCAGCGATTCCGCATTGCGAATGACAGGCACCACGAGCCCCTTGTCCGTGCCCACCGCCACGCCGATGTCGTTGTAGTGATGATAGACGATCTCGTCGCCTTGTATATACGCGTTCAGCCGTGGATTGGCGCGCAGCGCCTCAATCGTCGCCTTCACGAAGAATGACATAAAACCAAGGCCAATGCCGTACTTCTTCGCGAAGCCATCCTTGTACTTCGCGCGCAGTTCCATCACCGCTGTCATATCAACTTCATTGAAGGTGGTGAGCATCGCCGCCGTGTGCTGCGACTCCACGAGCCGCGCCGCAATGCGCTTGCGAAGCGTGGACATGCGCTCGCGCGTTTCCTCGCGCGAACCCGCGGGATGGGCGATCGCCACCGGCGCGGGCGCCGACACAACCGCCGCCGCTTTCGCTTCCGCCGCCGGCGCAGCGGCCCCCTTCCCCTGAACGTGGGCAAGCACATCATCCTTGGTAATGCGACCGCCGGAACCGCGACCTTCCACTGCGTCCAGATTCACTCCATACTCAGCGGCGACCTTCCTCGCCACGGACGACGCCCGCGCGCTCGACTCAACAGGCTCCGCCGCAGGCGCATCGGACTTCGTCGCCTCAGCCTTCTTCGCTGGCGCCGCCTCCGCAGGAGCCACCCCCGGCGTGATCTGTCCCACCACCGCACCCACGGCCTTCACGTCACCCGCACTTGCACCCTGCTTCAGGATGCCGGACTCCGGCGCGTTAAGCTCCGTGTTGATCTTGTCCGTCTCCATCTCCAGCAGCGGCTCATCCTTTTTGACGAACTCGCCGTCCTTCTTGAACCACTGGGCGATGGTGACTTCACTGATCGATTCACCAACGCTGGGAATTTTGATGTCGACGGCCATGGGGGAATCCAAGGAGAAGAATATTGTTACAACAACTATCCAATCCGCATGCGCGAATGAATTGGTTGTTTAACCAAACATTTGGAGTGTCAAGCCGGTTAGGGGTTCCTGAAGCCACAACAGCCGCCTGCCGCAGAATCAAAAATCCCGCCGGAGGACCGACCCGGCGGGATTGGCTTCTTGTCGGGACTTCTGCGCCGATCAGCCGGCGGCAACTTTTGCCGTGGCGGTTGCCGGGATGGCTGCCTCCAACAGTTCAATCTGCTCGGCATCGTGCGCCTTCTTCGATCCCACCGCAGGCGCAGCGGACGCCTTGCGCCCGATGTACCGGACCGTGATGCCGGCCTGCTCTTGCAGCGATTCGCGGATGTGCGCCCAGGCGCCCATGTTGCGCGGCTCCTCCTGCACCCAGTAGAACTCGGTGGCCTTCGGGTAGCGCGCGAGAATTTCTTTCAGGCGCTCCACGTGGAGTGGATAAATCTGCTCCATGCGGATCAGTGCAGTATCCTTGCGATCAACGTCCGAGCGGCGCGCCGCCAGATCATAGTACACCTTGCCGGTGTGGAGCAGGACACGGCGCACCTTGGCCGGATCGCTCACCTGCGCATCGTCGATGATCTCCTGAAAGCCGCCGTTGCAAAGTTCATCGACCGTGGAAACCGCCTTCGGATGGCGAAGCAGGCTCTTCGGCGTCATGATGATCAGCGGCTTGCGGAACTTCTGCTTCAACTGCTTGCGAAGCGCGTGGAAGAGTTGCGCCGGCGTGGTCAGGTTCGCGACCACCATGTTGTTGTCCGCGCAAAGCTGAAGGAAACGTTCCAGACGAGCGGAACTGTGCTCCGGCCCCTGGCCTTCATAGCCGTGCGGGAG
>JADZDZ010000342.1 GCA_020850785.1 Candidatus Sumerlaeota bacterium
GCGCGTCTGGCGATTGCGCGCTACTACGGTGATGATGATCCGCAGCGCATCGCGCTGACGCCCGGCACAAGCATGGGATATTTTTACGGCCTGCGGCTGCTCACGGAACCCGGCGACGAAATTCTCGTTCCGAAGCCGGGCTATCCATTGCTGGATGATTTGTGCGCCGTATGTGGCATTGGGATTCGCAACTACCACCTGAAGGAAGCAGATGAGGGCTGGCGCATCGACATTGATGATCTGGAATTTCAGATCACAAAGCGAACGCGTGCGGTCGTCATCGTCAGTCCGCACAACCCGACCGGTTCCGTCTGCAGCGCGACGGATTATGAACGTCTCGCCGCGATTTGCCAGCGCCACAGCCTTGCGCTCTTCGTCGATGAAGTGTTCTGCGAGTTCCTGCGGAATCCCTCGCAGCCCTTCCCACGCCCGATCGGAATGGGTTTTCCGCTCGCAATCACGTTGAACGGCTTCTCCAAGATGTTCTCCCTGCCCGCGTGGAAAATCGCATGGATGAGGATCGAAGGTGATCCCGCGCGCACAAGAACGTTCCTGAATGCACTTGATCATTTGTCCGACACTTTTCTGCCGGTAAATGAATTGACGCAGGCGATGATTTCTCCGCTTTTGGAAAATCACCGGGAGATTGTCGGCGGCTTCGCGCAGACATTTCGGGAGCGCATGGCAATCGCGCGGGAGCTTTCTCCCCTGCCGACGAAAAATCCCACCGGGGGCGTGTATCTGTGCGCGGAGCTTCCGTCACACGTTAACGATGAGCAGTTTGCGATTCGCCTTCTCGACAATTGCGGTGTTCTGATGCATCCGGGATATTTCTACGGATTGCCGCGACACCTTGTCATGACGTGTGTGGCGCAGCCGGATCACTTGCGGGAGGGACTGGCACGACTGCGGGCTGCCTGCGAATCCTTCGCATGAAACTATCCAGATAGGTTTGGCCGCAGGGAATCACAAAGAGCGTGAGGATTGTGGATGACGTGAGTCCGCCGAGCACCGCGACGGACATCGCCTGCCGCAGCTCCGCGCCCTCACCGGTGGCAATGGCCATGGGCAGCAATCCCAGCAGCGTCGTGGCCGTGGTCATGATGACGGGGCGCAGGCGCTGCGCACAGCCCAGAATCAGGCTTTCGTTGTCGCTTACAAGTACTCCATCCCGCTTCGCATCATCACGAATCTGATTCACGCAATCCAGCAACACGATGGCATTGTTCACAACAATGCCTCCAAGCATCACGATGCCGATGATGGACATGACATTAAGCGTTTGGTTCATCAGCAGAAGGCCCGCGATGACACCGATCCCCGCCATGGGAATGCTTGCCATGATCAAAAGCGGCTGAAGGAAGCTTTCAAAAATCGACGCCATGACCATATAGACAAGAAAGATGCTGAGCACCAGTGCGAAGAGCAAATTCCCGAATGCCTCCTCGCGCTGTTGTTCCTCACCAGTGAAGGTCATCAGGTAGCGACCGGGAATTTCCACGTCCCTCGTGGCGCTGCGGGCACGGGCAATTGCCTGCGACAATTTCACGCCGGGCGCCAGATCGGACAGCACGTAGGCGACGCGAACCTGTTTCTTGCGCACGATTTCCCGTGGGGCGCGCACCAGGTCCAGCTGCGCAATGGAAGCGAGGCGCACCAGCGTTCCGTTGCCGGATTTGAAGGTGATGTTGCGCAGCGTCTCCAAACTCTCCTCGCCGTAATCAACCTTCACGTTCAGGTCCACGTCGCCCGATTCACGGCGAATCTGCGTCGCGATCTCGCCGTCGATGCGCTGGCGAAGAATCTGCGCGACGCTGTTGACATCGAGGCCATAGCGCGCCAGTTGCGTCTTGTCGAACTTGAGGAGTACCTCCGGTGCGCCCTCCAGAATGTTCGTTCGCAGGTTGGTGAGTTCCGGAAGCCGTGCGAGGCGATCGCGCACCTGCGATGCGATGATGGAGAGTTGATCGAGCTCCGGCCCGGAAATTTCTATCATCATCGGCGCGGCGGAGGAACCAATCAGGTCAAGGAGCGAGCCGGAGTTTGTCTTGAACTCCGCCTTCACGTCCTGGGCGGAATCGAGAATCGGCTTCATCCCCGCGATCAGGTTCGACGATCGGAAATTTCCAAAACCCTGCGCCAACATTTCCGTCGTTGGCTTGTCCGCACTCCTCAGCGAGACATGAATATCGGCGGTGTTGGGACCGTCGGGGTCCTCGGTGTTCGCATTCACAACGCCTTCCGCCTCGCCGATTCGCGCGAAAACCGTCTCGATGGCGGGATCAAAACGCTTCAACTGGGCGCTGATGCTCTTCACAACGCGGTCGGTGCCCTCAATGGGTGTGCCGTTCGGAAGGTTCAGGCGAAGCTGCACCTGACGAACTTCCGTGTGAGGAAGAAACTCGCGCGGGATCCGTTTCGTCAGCGAAAGCGAAATGGCAAGCAGTACGACAGACGAAAGAATCACGATGGCGCGATTGCGGAGGCAGACTCCAAGAAGGCGCGCGTATATACGCGCAAGAAGCCCGTGGTCCTGTACGCGTGATGCTCCCACAGGGGTCGCGGGCGCACGCCCACCGAAGTATGCGCTGAGCATGGGGATCAGCAGCAGCGCAACCACCAGCGACGCCAGCAACGAGTAGGCAACGGTGAGCGCCTGCTCCTTGAACATCAACGCCGCCACCCCCTGCGTGTAGGCGATCGGCAGGAAGACGGCAACAGTCGTGAGCGTGGAGGCGATCAGTGCGGCCGCGACCTCGCGCGATCCCTCCAATGCGGCGCGCTTCGAATCGTAACCCATCCCCCGCAGGCGGTGGGTGTTCTCAAGCACCACGATGGAATTGTCCACCAGCATTCCGACGCCAAGTGCGAGGCAGCCGAGCGACATCAGGTTCAGCGTCAGGCCCTGAAAATACATCAGGTTGAACGTGGCGATGATGGAAATGGGGATCGAGACTCCAATGATCAACGTGGTGCGCAAATCGCGCAGGAAGACAATCAGCACGAGAATGGAAAGCAATCCGCCGACGATCGCGCTGTTGCGCACCTCGCGAATCGCGTCGCTGACGAACAGCGATTGGTCATCCGCGATGGTGAACTTCCACGTGGAGGGGAGTATCTTTTTTATGTCCTCGATTTCCTTGCGGAGCTGTGCGGCGACGGCGACGGTGTTGCTGTCGGCCTCGCGGAAGAAGCCCATGCCGAGCGCGGGCTCGCCGTTCAGATAGACGAGGCTCTTCGGTTCCTTGGGTTGCAGCGAAACCTTGGCAACGTCGGAAAGTAGAATCGAAGCTGTGCCCTTGCGACCCACAACAACGCTGCGCACTTCGTCCAAATCCTGAAACTCCCCCACCGCGCGCAGGAGGTAGCGGCGCGCGCCCTCCTCCACCCAGCCGCCGGTTGTGTCCACGTTGTCCGCCTTCAATCCGCTGACAATATCGGAAACCTGCAGCCCATAGTTGAGGAGCAGCGATTCATCGAGCGCGATGCCGACCTCTCGCTTCAGGCCGCCGGTCAGCACGACGTTCGCAACACCGGGAAGGCGTTCGAAGCGCGGCTTCAGCGTTTGCTCCGCGGTGCGGAAGAGCGATTCCTGATCAACCTCCGGCGGAGCCGTCAGCGCCACCGTCATGATGGGCGTGGCATTGGGGTCATAGCGCAGTACGTTCAGCGATTCGATGTCCGTGGCGCGCTGGCGCTGCAGGTCCGACGCCGCCTTCTTCACTTCGAGAAAGGCAAACTCCATGCGCGTTTCCCAGTCGAAGTTTGCAACAATGACGGCGGAATCGGCGCGGGCGATGCTCTCCACGCTGGTCACGCCACGCACGGAATAGAGGGATCGCTCCATCACTTCGCAGATGCGACGCTCGGCCTCGGCGGGGCTTAGTCCGCGGGTGGTGACGGTGATGGTCACCTTCGGCGCACGGATGTCCGGAAATAGATTAGTGGGAAGTCGCGTGAGCGAAATCCAGCCGAGCAAAAGGACACCGATGAAGATCATGGCGACCTTCACGGGGGCATTGACGGCGAAACTCGAAAGGGACATCGGTGGCGTATGGTTTGGCGCAGTTATTGGCCTTCCCCCCAGCGGTGGCTAGTCCGATTTCAGCGCGCGGGAGCAAGGGGGGCGTTGACTCCGCGCGGGGGGGCGGCCTTTCATGGCCCTCATGAATCCCAACAGGAACTTCGCGATGCGCCCCTGCACGCTGCTTGCCGTTTCCCTCACCATTATTCTCGTAGCCTCGTCGTGCGCGCGTTTCAAGCGGGACCGCTGCTACGTTGAGGAAACACGCTACATGGAAATGAAGGCGATCTTCGAGCAGACGGGAAGTTACCAGCGCATGGCGCAGGCGATGAAGGATCAGGGCTGGGCCCATTGCGAAATCAACCAGGCGCGCTACCGGCTTCGCAAGGATTTGGAGCTGGATGATGCGGAAGCGGAAGTGATCTTCAACGAACAGGAACCCTCGCGATCCGGTCTGGATTTCAATCCCGGTCGCGTGGAGCACCTTCCCAAGGACAAGGTTCGGAAGAACTAGGTGGCGCGGATTGCGCAATGCCGTACGTTCCGAAATTCAAGCACCTCTTCAAGATACTTTTTCGCCAACGGGACGTGAAAGCGGCGGAGGGGCTTTGGTTCGAGGGCACCTGGCTGAACGATCAGGGCGACCCGGCCAGCGCCCGACTGGCATTCAATCATTCGCGGCTGCTGGACCGTGAATTCGGCGGCGCCTATTACAATTACGCGGCGCTTACGGAAAAACTTTGCGGCAAAAGCGCGGAAACGGTTCAGGCGTGGAAGGATTATCTGGCCGTGGCGGTGAAGGACAAACGACAATCGCCCCAGACAATTGAGAAGGTGCGGGGGCATGTGCGCGATCTGGAGCAGGCGATGGGGAAATCCTCCTTGCCGTCCGAAAAAGGGTGACCGCACACTCCCAATGTTGAAGCCTTCATTCTTCCCTGCGGACGCGCCCTGTGCCACTTCACGTCGTTGACCATCCGCTGATCGTCCACAAGCTCTCCATCCTTCGTGACAAGACGACGAGTGTCAAAAAATTCCGCGAAGTCGTGAATGAGATCACGATGCTGCTGGCCTACGAGGCGACGCGTGACCTGCCAATGGATGACGTGGATGTGGAAACGCCGCTGTGCACCGCGCACACGCGGATGCTGAAGCAGGGCGAATTGGTGGTTGCGCCAATCCTGCGCGCGGGCCTTGGCATGATGCCGGGGATGCTGGACATCCTACCGACAGCGCGTGTGGCACATCTTGGCCTGAAGCGCGATGAGCAAACGCACAAGCCGATCACCTACTACATGAACATGCCGACAAGCCTGAAGGGCGCGATCGTGCTGGTGGTTGATCCGATGCTCGCAACGGCGGGAAGCCTTTGCGCAGCGATTGATCTGCTGAAGGAACAACAACCAGCGAAGATCGTGGCGGTTTGCCTGATCGCCGCGCCGGAAGGTGCGCAGCGCATGGAAACCACCCATCCTGATGTACACATTTACGTTGGTGCGCTGGACGAAAAATTGAATGAGCGTGCGTACATCGTGCCGGGGCTTGGTGACGCGGGCGATCGCATGTTTGGAACCGCATAAATGACAATTCATCCCACCGCATTCGTTCATCCCAGCGCCCAGCTTCACGAGAACATCGAAGTCGGACCCCATGCGCACATCAGCGAGGGGTGTGTGCTGGGCGAAGGGAACGTGTTGATGCAGGGGGCAATTCTTGGCCCGAACACCCACGTCGGCACCGGGAATATTTTCCACTTTCATGCGGTGATTGGGCACGATCCGCAGTTCGTCGGCTTCGATCCGAAGACGAAGAGCGGAACACGTATTGGAAACAACAATCAGTTCCGCGAGTTCAGCCAGGTGCATCGCGGGTTGAAGGACGGCCTGTTCACGCGCATCGGCAACAACAACTACATCATGACGACGTCCCACGTCGCTCATGATTGCGTGCTGGGCGACCACAACATCATCGTGAATTATTCCGGCATTTCGGGCCATGTGGAAATGGAGGATCGCTGCTTCATCAGTGGCCACGTGGGCGTGCACCAATTCTGTCGCATCGGAACGCTGTCGATGATCGGTGGACGCACGGGCATTTCCAAGGACGTCCCGCCGTACATGATCGTGAAGCACTACGGCATGGTGCTTGGCATCAACTCCGTGGGGCTGCGCCGCGCGGGCGTTTCGCTGGAAGCACGCATGGCGCTGAAGAGCGCGTACAAGACTCTCTTCCGCAGCGGCCTTGCGTTGTCGCGCGCCATCGAACTCGCACGCGAGGAGTGGCAGGGGCGCGAAATGCCGAAGGAAGTCGCACACCTGTTGGATTTTTGCGCCGCGAAGAGCAGGCGCGGCATCTCCCGCGGCCCCCGCAACGATAGCGATATTCCGGCAGACGATGGCGATGAGGAATGACCACGCGCCGCAGGCCACGGTTTCCATCGTTACGGTCACATGGAATCATCGCGAGGAAATTGATCCCTACCTGAACGCGGTCGCGCGCACCGCGAAGGAATCCAGACACAAGCTCGAAGTCATCGTTGTCGACAATGCATCGTCGGATGAAACAGCCGCGTATATACGCAGCCGCAACCCCGACATCAACGTGGTGGAAAGCCCGACGAACACGGGGTTCGCGCTGGGAACGAATCTCGGCTTCCAGCGCGCGACCGGCGACTACCTGATGATGCTGAATCCCGACGCGCTGCTGAACGCGAAGGCGCTGGATGGGATGATTGACTTTCTTCGGAGTCACGAGCGCGCGGGCGCGGTCGGGTGCGCGCTGCTGCACAAGGACGGCTCCGTGCAGGTCAGTTCCTACGCCCCCATGAGCGCAAAAAGCTATCTGGTCAACCAGTCCTTCCTGTATCCCGTGGTGGAAAGGCTGAGAAAATACTTGCTTTGCGTCCTGCCCCCGGCGAAAAAGGCTCAAGGGTGCGGATACTTGATGGGCGCTTGCGTCATCGTTCCGCGAAGGGTTTACGAGGAGGTTGGAGGAATGGAGCCGTCGTATTTCATGTATTGTGAGGATGCCGACTGGGGCGCACGAATTCGCGCCGCAGGCTGGCGCGTTGCGTACCTGCCGTACCTGCAAATGGAGCACGGCCAGAAGGGATCATCGCGACGCGCGGCGGAGTTCACCTTCCGTCGACTTTATCGCAGCGTTGTTCACTACGCGAATCGGAACCTGAAGGCGGGCGCGCGATCACGACTGCTGCTGGCAATGCGCGTGGACATGATGCTGCGGCTGCCGATCTACGCGTTGATTGGCTGGTTCTCTCCCGCGAAGCGCCAACGCTACGCGGAACGCCGCGCATCCGTGCGGAAATTGATCCGCATCGCAGCGACGGGGAACCCCGACCTCTACGACGATCCGTTGCCGAGGTGATCGCGCATGAGCCACCATCACCACAAACCCTGCATTGCCATCGATGCCCGCATGATCCGCCACAGCGGCATCGGTGTGTTCCTGAGCGAAGTGTTGCGCCGCTGGGCCAGTTATCCCCCGCCATTTCGCCTCAAGCTTTACGGCAGCGTGCGACTGCTTGAGGAATTTGTTCCGCACGGACTTGATGCGGAATTTGATGAGTGGAATCCGCCGGTGTATTCGATCAGCGCCGCGCTCTCTCCGCCACGCTTTCGCGAAAAAGTCGATGCCTGGTATTCACCGCACTACGCCACCTGCATGCGTGTGGGCGTGCCGCTGGTGTGCCACGTGCAGGATGTGCTTCACCACTCCCATCCATCAAAGACCGGGCATCGCGTCTACAGCCGGATGTACCTTCGCGCGCTTCAGGCCACGGCGTCCTTCGTGCTGACGACGACGCGCCACGTGAAGGTGCAGTTGCAGACGCTCTACGGTTTCGACGCGGCGAAGGTGCTCTGCACGGGCGCAGGCCCCGGCGTTGTGGAGGCACATTTGAATTCCAACACGCCTGTGCCAAGGGAGCTTGAACGACGGGAATACCTGCTCGCCGTCGGTATATACAAGCCGCACAAGAACTGGGAATTCCTCCTCGAACGATTGAACGGCATGAGGGACGTGAAGCTGCCGATCGCCTGCGCGGGCCTCGGTGACAACGGCCCGAAGCTTCGGGAACTGGCGCAGCAGATGAATCTGAAGAATGAAATGATCCTGCTGCCGCCGTTGAATCCCGAACAACTGACTTCTGTCTACAAGCAGGCAACGGCGCTGCTCTTTCCCAGCATCGCGGAGGGTTTCGGCCTTCCCATTCTGGAGGCGATGGCCACGGGCACGCCGGTGCTAATCGCGGACCGCTCACCCATGAAGGAAATCGCGGAAGGAAGCGCCTTCACCTTCAAGCCTGATTACGCGGAGACCTTTGATAACGCGTTGCGAATTCTGCTCAACGACCGGGAGGCGCGGGATCGCTATGTGGCCGCGGGATTGAAGAGGGCAAAGCTCTGTTCCTGGGATCGCACCGCGCGCCACGTGCAGGATGCGTTGATGCGAACGGTCACGGGGAAGTTGCCACTGATGCGAATCTTCCCGCAATCGACCCGGCCTATTGCGTGACAAAGGCCTCGCGATGAAGCACGCCGGGTTCGGGGGCGTGGCCCATGCCCGGCAATCGCAACGAGCGCAGGAACTCGATGATTGAATCCTGATCCTCCTGCGAAAGCTGGTTGAAGAGCGCAATGGATGAGGCCGCCTCGCTGCCGGGTCCGTCGTGCATGATGATCGCTTCGCGCAACGTGGTCGCGCGGCCATCATGCAACCAGGGGGCGGTGTCGTTCACGCCCCACAGTGGCCGCGTCACGAACTCATCCGCAGGCGCGAGGATCGACTGCATTTCTGTTCGTTGCGGAACCGTGTCCGCCAGATAGTCACCCATCTTGTGTCGCCGCAAATCACTGAAGAGCGGAACGTCGATGGAACCGTCGGGATTGTGCGGCAGGCGCGGGCGCGCCTCGTCCGGCAGGTTCGGGTCATTCAGATCGAAGGTAAAACCGGGAGGATGCGCAGGAAGCGGGCGCTTCCCGCTCTTCGCAACCTGTGCAAAGCGCGAGGGATTCTTCTTCCATTCATACTGAACAACCGGCGCAAGGTAGTCGGAAAATTCCTCCGCCGCTGTCATGGCGGGCGGCGCGTTATTCACCTTCGCGCGACGAATGGAAATGAAATCCGCCTTCTTCGCCCCCTCCTCATAATATTCAAAATCGCGGAGGAAGCGGGGATCGGCGATCGTGACGAGCGGATCATCGATGCGAAGCGACGGAATGTGGCAGGACGTGCATCCCGTTGAATCCATCAGCGCGCGTCCGCGATTCACCGCTGCCACATCAAGGCCCGTCGTGTCCTGCTGCGGAGGACGCATCGCCGCCAGAAAGGTCGCGATGGCAGTCACTTCCCCCTCCATCACTTCGTCATGTTTGTCATTCGGGAGCGTCTTGTTCGGATTGTCGTCGGGAATGAAGGCGCGATCCATCAGTTCCTTCGGCTGCACGGAAAAATGAAAGTTGAGCGCGCCGGCGATGAAGTTCCGCAGGCTGGAGGCAACGCCCTTGAATTGAAATGGGCGCACAACCATGTCGATGCTGAGGCCCTCGATGCCTGCGCGATCCATGGCGCGGTTGGGCAGGACCACGATGGAGCCAAAGTGGACGCCCTTCGCTTCGAGTTCGAGGTGGACGTTCTCGCCCGTTGCCTCCGCCTCCGCCAGCGCGGCGTCGCGCTCCGCAAGAAGCTCCGCCGTCATTTCATCAGAGAGCCGTTGAATGTATCCCAATCCGAACGTATGCGGTGGATTGCGAACGATGCCGTGATCAAGGTCGTTCGGATTTTCAAAGATCATGACGCTGGCGGAAATTCCCGCGCCCGCCCCCACGGTTCCCGGTTCGCGCGCCATGCTAAGGTCGCCATAGCGCTTGAAGCCGAGCGCCGAATGGCATTCCAGACATGCCTGCGCATCGAGGCCGTTGAAACGCAGGAAGGGATTTCGCGTGTTTTGCGCGAGAAGTTGCACCCGGCGGCGCGGACCATCGGGAGCCTCGCCAAGGCCGTCGTTCGTGGTGAAGCGATTGGAGTAGAAGTGCATGCCGCGATAAAACAACGTCTGCAGCGACACGGTGCCGGAATTGATTTCATCCTGCGTTGCAAGAAGCGCCGGATTCAGCACCCCATCGTAGCGGGGAACAATCGCACGCGCCGCCGGGATGAGCACCACGACAAGCAGCAATGCAAAGAAGGCTGTACTCTTCGGCATGATCATCATCGGTGGCAGGAATCGCGTGGTCATTTTCCGACATTCGATTGTTGGAAGTGATCTCCAAAATACGAACGGAATGCGAGCGAAATCTGGCCTCCAACAAATGACGCGAAGGCCGCGCGCATCAGAATCCCCGCCATGAAAAACAGGCGCCGGAAATTTCCGGCGCCTGTCATTGTGATCAATCCTGATCGGAGTTGCTGCCGCCGCGATCACCGCGCGGTGGGCGGGGACGTCGTCCACGGTCGCCACCACGGAAATCACCGCCGCCGCGGTTGCCGCGATCGCCACGATCGCCGCGGAAGCCGCCTTCGCGACGCTCGCCACCGCCTTCGGGCGCACCTTCCGGCTTCTCCAGCAGCGCCTTGCGGCTGAGGCGAACGCGTCCGCGTTCCTTGTCGACTTCCAGAACCTTCACGGTCACTTCATCGCCTTCGCTCAGGACATCCTCCACCTGATTGACGCGACGGTGTTCCAATTCGCTGATATGAATCATGCCGTCGCGGCCCGGCCCAAGCTCCACGATCGCGCCGTGTTCGATGAC
>JADZDZ010000343.1 GCA_020850785.1 Candidatus Sumerlaeota bacterium
ATCCGGAGGTGCTGAAGGATCGCACGATCCTGATCGTTCCCGTCGTGAATCCCGACGGGTACTTTCGCACTGAACGCTTCAACTCAAACCATGTGGACCTGAATCGCAACTTTCCCGCATTCAACCGCGACGATTGGCGGCGGACTTCGGGGCCGATTCCGCTGTCGGAACCGGAGTCAAACGCCATCAAGGCGATTCTGGACAAGCATAGACCGAGGCGCATCGTCTCCATGCACGAGCCGCTGCGGGTGATCGATTGGGACGGTCCCGGAGCGGGCATCGCGCGCCACATGGGGAACTACACCAGCCTGCCGGTGAACCGCCTCGGCAGCAGACCCGGTTCGCTCGGATCGCACGCGGGCGAGGAACTGAAGATTCCCATCATCACGCTGGAGTTTCCCAAGGACTCCGGCTCCCGCAGCGCGGACGACCTGTGGCGGGACTATGGCCTTTGCCTGCTGTCCTTCATCACATATCCCGACGCGCCGCCGCCCGCGATCAGCGGCAAGGATTTGCTGCGGAAGGAGAAGCCCCCGCGCCCCGCGCCAACGCCGGAGCGCACCCGCGACCCCTTTCGCCCGCAGCAACCTTAGGGCGTTTCCAGAAATACCACCGTGACCAAAAAATAAATCCCGCGCTGCGATGGCAACGCGGGATTTTTTCCTGCGGGAAGCTGTGATCGATCAGTCGGAGAAGCGAAGGATGTCGCCCTTGCTGATGGTGCCGTTCGTCGGATCGTAGGGCGTAACGGGAGATGCGAAGACAGGATCGCTGACTTGGAAAATCTGGTCCGGTCCCCAGGAATCAAGCACCCAGAAGTTGCGCTTCGTCAGCACGCCGCCGCCGTTGCCGGAATTGGGGGTCTGCACATAGTTGGGATAGGGATCGAAGAAAATCGCGGAACGCGTAGTGGTGTCAGGCATTACCACGGCAGGAACGCCGTCCTTGTAACGGATCGTGCGGTTCCCCTCAAGATAGTCGGGCCCCCAAAGCGTCACCATGCGGTTGAGCGGATCGGGGTCCTTCTTGTTGAAGGGGTCGCCGGGAGGCGATGTGAAGTAGGCAACCGGCGTGGTCATGTAGCCAAAAATCCACGTGCGGGTTTGCGCGGCGGCCGGGCGGAAGGTGGGGAACAGGCGATTGTAATCAATTCGGTAGCTTTCAATCGCCGTGGCAATGGAACGCATGTCGGCTTTGACGCGGCTAACCTTGGCGCGTGTTTGCGCTTCAAGGAAGTTGGGGACCGCGATCGCGGCCAGAATCGCGATAATCGCGACCACGATCAGCAGCTCGATCAGGGTGAAGCCCGATCGCAGCAGCGGTTTCTTGGCGGGCATGAAGGGTTCCTCTTTTCTCAGGCAAATTTCGGAGTGAAATAAACAACATAGAATGGAGGTACACTTTTCCAGCGATCATGCCTCTGTCAAGGAGGATAGGCCGCCGAAATAAATAGTTGCTTGCAAATAATTGCGGTGGCCGCTGTAAATTTTGCCCGGAACAGGGTTTACAGACGTGCCATCCCTGCACCAAACTTTGTCGACCCTACTTTTCTTTGCATGCTCGGATGATAAACCAATGATTTCGCGCTATTTCCACCGTCTGGCCCTGCTGGGCTTTTTGGCGGTCACGGCGGCTGGCTCTGCCATCACGTTTCAGCTTCCCCCCTACATTGTGGCGCCCACCACGCAGACTCAGGCGAAGGTCTTTGCGGAACGCTACGGGGCCAACATCGGCCGCGTTCATATTGTCTACCTGGCGCAGAACACGTCTGGTGGCACCGGCGTTTTCTATACGCGCGAAACGGGCGTTGGAAACAACGTGTTCACGACGCCGCTGCTGGTGTCCCCTCTCGACAACAAGACCTACAATGAGCCGGCGATTTCCGTGGACCGCTACGGCACCGCGCACATCGTCTTCATTGGGGACAATCCCACCAACGCAGCCAATGATTCCGTCTTTTATGGGAAAGTTAGTTCCGGCGGGGCGCTGACGGCAGCGCAGAAGATCACCCCCGATTCGGTGGTCGTGGCGTTCTCTCCGCAGGTGGCGGCGGTGCAGTACCGCGGGCGCTCGGTGGTCCAGCCCCACGTCGCCTACATTTCGAACGACATCGGCGGCGGGATTGATACGGACGTTTACTTGCTGACGGCCGATCCGCTGAATCCTTCCAATTTTGGCACGCCGCTGAATCTTTCCGCAGACACGAATTCCAGCGAACAGAACCTTACCTTCGACCTCGTGGAGGGGCTCAACAGCGGCAGCGGCCCGACGGACTACAACATTCAGGGAGCCCTTGTTTACGAGCGGTCGAACACGCTGCAGGCGATCATGGTGAGCAGCGCATCGAGCACGTCGATCGGGTTTGCCGCCGTGCAGCAGTTGATTTCGAACGCCCAGGCTCCCGCGCTTTGCGTGCAGAGTGTTTTTCAGTCGCCGAACGGTTATGTGGGGCATCTGGCATTCCGTCCCACGCAGGTTGCGGGAGAGGTGAACTACATGCAGTTCGCGCGCGACGGTTCGGGCACGATCGCCCAGGAAGTGTTGAGCAGCTTCACGCCCGCAACGGTTGCGACGGCGCCCTCGGTGACCGTGGAGCCCTATCTTCCCAGTGAATTGACAGGGACGAATTTCATCAACGCGCGCTTCGACAAGGACGTGAGTATCTCCTACGCGGATCAGGGCTCCCGCAGCGAGAACGCGGCACGCAATTCCGGCGGCATTTCCTCCAGCATCGCGACGGCGCTTGGTATTGTTGCCAACGTTCCCCTCACGCCGTTTACCGACACGGGTTTCGCGAGCTTCTTCCCATCCACATTCTTTTCAAGTGGCGAGACCGTTATCGCGACCACTCGGATCAACTCGGTCGATTACATTCGCATCTGCGGTGTTCTTGGAAACAACGTGGTGCTGCTGCAGGAAATCGGCGTTCCCACGCCAACGGTCACGCCGACGCCAACCGTTTCGCCAACGGCATCGGTGACACCGAGCGCCACGCCGTCGATTTCCCCTTCGCCGTCGGCGCAGCCAACATCGACTGCGGGGACCGCCACGCCCACGGCTTCGCCGACATCGGCGGCCACGGCGACCGCGAGCCCGTCGCCTTCTCCGACGCCGATCATTCTTCCGACGGCTTCGTTGACGGCATCACCAACAGCGACTCCTCCGCCGACCGCCTCGCCCTTTGTCACGCCGACGCCAAGCCCCTCGCACACGGCGGGGCCAACGCTGACGGCCACGCCGAACAACGTGACGCGTGTGGAGATCATCGACACGTTGCTTGGCTTCCGCCCCGCGCCCAGCGCATCACGCGTGGCCCAGCATGACGTTGATGCGAATGGCTTCTGGGATGCGGGCGATGTGGCCAGCTTCAACGTGACGAAGTGAGCGTCGCGGCCTTCAGGTTTCCTTGATGGCTTCCAACAATTCGGCGCGCTGCATGGGATCAAATTCCCCTGCAGCGCATGCGACGAGGATGCTCGCGGGCATCACTTCGACCCCCTCCGATTCCTTGCCATCCAGCCCAACGTAAAGGTGCACCACATCGCCGCCGCGGGCGAGGATGCGATGGTTGTTTCCGCCGTGCTTCACTTCGAAGCCTGATTTCCCCAGCAGGTTCATGTAATGCTCGATCGATTGGTCGGGAATGCGCGACATGACTGGTGCCTCGATGTTCACCGCGTAGTGTATATACAACGTCGCGAACAGGTGTTCGCCAATGCGGCCAAGGGGGGTGCAGAACTGATGCGTGGGGGACGCTTCGGCAAGCGTTGTGACGTTGACGGTGCTGCCAAAGGCCGACGCGCCGTGAACGCCGCAGAATTCCCTGATGATGGGGAGGGGAGCGAGCGGATCGGCCACGTGGCGCGAAAGTCCGCCCGATGCGGGAACGTCAACGGCGAAGGGAAGCTCGCCATCCTCATCCTCTGAAAGCGCGATTTCCAGATTGTCAAAGCGCTCGATTTCGACGCTGCCAAATGTGAAATAGGGAACGCGTTCGCCGGCAACGGGGTTCATGGTGCGTTCGTAGTCATCCTCGTGGAATGATTCGGCGGCCTTGTCGGTGAGCTTGATCCACCAGGAACCACCATCGCTGAGGAGGAAATGCCGGAGGGATGCGGGCATTTCGCCGTGCAGCGCGCCGGTGATGAGGCTGAGGTCGTGGATCATCGCGTCCGTTTGCGCGGGGGCGTTGGGATGCGCCTGCGCAAATTCGCGGCCATGGCGGGAAACTTCCAGGGCGGCGCGAAGGCGTCCCGCGATTTGCTCGAAGGCGGCGCTTCGCACGCGAAGGCCGAACTTTTCCACGGCAAATTCAAAGCGGCGCCAGCGATGGACGTCGAAGAACACCAGCGGTTGGCCCTGCGGGACGTAGATGATGTCGTTGTTACGGAACATGCGAGCCTCTTCCGCCATGGTCGGCGTGACTTGGAAACTTCGCGATGAAGCGCTCGATCAGGGGGCGGTCCGCTTCCAGCAGGTCAAAATCGCGCATCTGCTGCGGCGTCACCCACGCCAGTGCGGTATGCTCCAGCGCCGTGGGTTCACCGTGCACGATCCGCGCCAGATAGAACAGCAGCAAAATATTTCCGCGTTCCGCGCGGTGGAAGATGCTTTCGTAGATGTCGCCGACCTCGATTTCGCAGCCGATTTCCTCGCGGCATTCGCGCGCAAGCGCCGCGCGTGGGTCCTCGCCCGGTTCCACCTTGCCACCGGGAAATTCCCATTTGCCCGCCAAGGGTGGCTTTCCCGCGCGCTGCGCGATCAGGATTTCCCGGTCGTTCCGCGTGAGCAGCACGCCGGTGACGATGATTGTTGGTGCCTGTGTAGACATCTATACAATTCTCACGGAAGGAAGAACGAGCGTTCCTTTTGGCCGGGCATCGTTTCCGCAGCCATGATGAGTTGTGTGGCGTCGGGCAGGGACTTGCCGGCGGAATGGATGCGGCCATCGCTGCCGGCGACAAAGACCGCCAGCGTGTCCTTCGCGCCGAAGCTGCGCGAAACCCATCCGCCCGCATCGGAAAGGATCGCCACGCGCAGGTCCTCGCGCACGGCGATGGATGCGTTGGCGTTTCCGGAATTCGGCGTGATGATGATCGGTTCGATGCCGCGTGAACGAAGAAGGTTGTTGTTGTCGCGCGCCCATGCGTAGGCGGGGCGCGCGGCGGGGGACGAATCCTTTGGCGCGATGATGATGACGGCGCCTTTGGCGGAGGTGATTTCCGCGGCGCTGACCAGGTTTCCCTTTTGGTCGGGGAGCGTGAAGGCGGGCACGGCGCTGCCGGCGGAGAGCAACGAATTGCGCGGGCGCAGCTCCGCGTTCTCCGGCAAAACGCCCGCAGGAACAGGGGCCGGTGCATCATCCATGGAGATCAACGGCCCGTTGGCTTTGCAGGAGACGCAAAGAATTGCGGCGAGCAGGATGGATGGGAGGACGGGGCGGGGAATCATGCGCAAATTGGGGGCGATGCGGACGCATCGGCGCAAGAAGAGTGGACGCGGCGACGGTGATGGGGTGTTGCGGGAAAACAAAAACGGCGGGGATGATCCCCGCCGTTGCTTGCTTTCCAAACGCGGTGCTTCGCGCTGAACTTATTCGCTGTCCTGAGCCTCTTCCGCGACGGCTTCGACGGCTGCGGGGGCGGCGGCGGCGCTGGCTGCTTCAAGGCCTTCCAGCTCCTCGCCCTCAACAATCAGGCGATCGATGTGGGCGTTCAATGTGGCGGTGACGCCGGTGTAGATGCGGATGCGAACAGGGTGATCGCCCAGCGTGCGCAGGTTTTCCATGTCGATGCGACGACGCTCGATTTCCACATTCAGCTTTTCCTTGATGGCATCGGCCACGTCGCGGGACGTGACGGAGCCGAAAAGCTGGCCGCGATCGCCGGCGCGAAGCTTGAATTCAAGCTTCTGGCCATCGAGCAGGGCCTTGATCTTTTCCGCATCCTTTGTTTCGCGGGCGACCATCGCCTCAAGCTGCTTCTTTTTGCTTTCAACGAGCTTGAGGTTTGCTTCGTTGGCGACCAGCGCCATCAGGCGCGGTTCGAGGAAGTTGCGGAAATATCCGCGCTTCACATCCACCTTCTCGCCAGCCTGGCCAAGGTTATCGACTGATTTCAGCAACACGACTTCCATGTGATATGTCTCCGGTTGGCTAGCGCGAATCAGCGATGATTCGACGTGTAGGGGATGAGCGCCATGTAACGGGCGCGCTTGATGGCGGTGGTGACCAGGCGCTGGAACTTCGCGCTGGTTCCGGTCACGCGGCGGGGAAGGATCTTGCCGCTTTCGGAAATGAACTTCTTGAGCACGTTCACGTCCTTGAAATCGACGACTTCCGCCTTGGTCACGCGGAAGTAGCACACCTTGCGGCGTGGGAAGCGACGGCGGGGGCGTTCATCGCCGCGACCGCCGCGATCAGCACCCTGCTCCACCGCACCGGCGGCTTCCCCAACGGTCGCCACGTCTGTGGATTCGTTCTGGGTTGTTTCATCTGCCATTTTGAATTCTCCGTAATTGGTAGGCGAGTTGTTGTGGGTTGTTCGGATGAAGCTTAGAAGGGAAGGTCGTCTGCGGTTCCGCGGTCGCCTTCATCCTCGTAGCGCTCTTCGGCGGGTGCCGCTTCGCGCTTGTTGTATGAAGACTGCTGGCGCGGGGCGCCGCCGCCGTAGGATCCGCCGCCTTCGCCACCGCGGGGTTTCGCGCCGAAGCTGACGCGGTCGGCAACGATCACGGGGTCGCGACGCTTTGCGCCGTCCTTCGCTGTGTATTCCTC
>JADZDZ010000344.1 GCA_020850785.1 Candidatus Sumerlaeota bacterium
CCGCTCGGCCTTCGGGGGCATGTGAAGCTCTGTCCGCTTCATCGCCTTGTTGATGAAGCCATCGAGCATGTGCAAAGAACCTTCTCGAAGACAAATCTGGGGGAACTCTCCCAGTCGGTGGAAGGCAGTCTTCCGCTTTGTGAAGATAACATTTTGGTGAAGGTCACGCGATCCAAGAAGTAGCCTTCGCAGAATCAATTCTCACGTGCTCCGCTTCACGCGGAGCTGTTTTTGTGTAAGACAATATTGAAAAAAGAAGAGACCCGTCGAGTGATCGGCGGGTCTCCGTTTTTTTATCGTCGTGCGGCAGGCGGGTTACTTTTGGTCGTATGCCCCCCATTCGGTCACGGGGGAGGCGGCAGTAATGCTTTCGACCGTCAGGTTGTCGATCAGCACGAAGACATCGGAAGAAGGAGTGGCAATGCCGGAGAGGTTGTCCATGATTCCAAAGCAGGGAAGCAGGCCGCTCGTGGGCGTGCCCGTATTGGGCGTAAACCAATCGCACAATTTCACTTCGATGCCATCCTGCTTGATGACGGAAAGTTTCACCTTCCCGTTTAGGACGCACATTTCCCAACGGTTCCATGACTTGCCGATGGAACCGGGGGTTTCATAGATGTTGATGGGAGCAAAGGTGCCCATGAAGGAACTGTTGTTGAATGCGCCAATGCCAAGGAAATTGGCACGCGCCGCATTGTTGCCTGCGGCGTTGCTTCCCGATCCGTCGTAGTAACGGAAGTCCTGCGACACCTGACCATCGGCGCTCATGGCAAAGAACATTCCGTTGAATGGTGAATTCGTACCCGGCGCGCCGACGTAGCTGGAGGCACCGTAGGCGTGCAATGCGGGATTTGTGCTGGCACCGAGAGTGATGAACTGTGATGATCCCGCGCCGCCGGCAAAGCTGCCATTGTAATTCATCCAAGCATCGAATGTAATCCGCACGTTGTTCTGGCCGCTGATTCCCGTCAGCGTCGTTGTAATTGCATTTACGACACCATTGCTCAGGTTCGTGCCCAAACGGAGCGCCTTCCTGCTGGTCCCCGTCGAATTGGGAGCCTGCGGAATTTCCCGTGGATGCAATCCACCAGCCTGCGCAAAGGTGGAATAATCATAATTGAAGTTAATCGAATTATCACCGGGAGCGAGCTGCGAGGTTGTGAAGTTGGCAGACTGATTTGTTTCAAAATCAGTCTGGTAGAGCGTCCCCGAGACGGTGAAGTCCGGTGGGGGGATCGTTGGTATGTTCGAAACACGGACGAAGCGAATCGCATCGGCGGACACAGTGCCGGGGGCGGTGTTTCGCAGCGTCACAGAGCCACCAGTTCCCGCGTTGAAATTGAACGCGCCCAACACGACCCAGCTTCCACCGCGAAAGCGTTGATTGACTGTTACGGTTGTTGTTCCGCCCGCGTGAACGATTTCATAGGGGGCAGCCGTCGTGCGGGACGCCTCTGATGTATACCCAGCATATACCCGATAGAGGCCGCTGTTGTCAAGATTGGGCGTCCAGGTGACGGAAGCGGCACCTGCCGTATCGTCTGTTATTAATTGATCAAGATAGTAGTAGGGCGTGACTGTGGTGTTGGTGGTCCACGTGCCGCTGGTGGTCACCTCGCTCATCTGATTGTCCATGGTGTTCGCGTTCACCACGGCCCAGGCGCTGGCAACAGCGCGTTCCGCTCCGTCGGAGGGTGTGTTGACGACTCCCTGCCCCTTCACGTACATCGCAGTCGATCCTCCTCCGTCGAGGCTGATCGAATTTGTGACGCCGATATCGGCCATGAACTGGCCGAGTTCCTGATAGGTCATGCCCTCCGCGACGCCGGCATTGCGACCGTCCACGGCGACGAGAGAGACCTTGTAGGGGCTGGTTGTGAAGCCGATCGCGGAGCGCGGGTGGCGCGACCCATAGTGGCCGACGCCTGTTCCTTCATTGTTCCGCGTTATCAAGGTGCCGCCGGAAGTGATGAATCGGCCGCGGCCTTGAATGGCGTCCGTGATGCGATTCCAGTCTGTTGGATCGGCAGGGACGAACGCGGTTGTCAACTGTGTCAGCTTCGCAACAGTTTGATGATCACCGGAAAATCCAATCACGGATCTGTTGTTTTCCGGCGTCATGCTTGTGTTGGTGCCACCAATGAAAACCCCGTCGATCTCCGTGTAACTATTTGTCATGAAATTCGACGTGTCGTAATAGCCCGCATTCATCGCTGCCAGCGCATCCGTTCGCAGGCCCATGTAACTGGTAATTTCATTGCTACTGCCGGAAACGTTGCCAGCGGCCTTGAAAACCGGCATCAGTTCGATGTTCCGGCTCGTTTTGTCGACCTCCACGATCACGATCCTCTGGGCGGGGGCGACCGTCTGGGTGGCGCGCTGCCAAGTGACGCCGGGCGCGATGGTTTGCTTGGGGCCGTAAACCATGTTCGGGTAGTAGGGCTGGGCGAAGGCAGCACCGGATGCGCCGATCAGGATGGATGCGATCAGCGTCTTACGAATGATTTGTTTCATTGTGAACAATTCCTTACGTTTCCTTGCTGGGAAAACGATGGGTTATCGGGCAGGAGCCACGAGACTCACCTGCACGGTAAATTCCAGTGTATCGGGGACGGATGCTCCCGCGTCAACCCGCAAGGCGCCACGGTCCAAATTATTGTGGACATTGGAACAATCCCGGCGTCGGCGCTGTCCCATGTTGCTTTTCCATTTGCCTGAAACCGGGGATTTCGGGGGAAGCCCCCCTCCATGAGGATTGAGAGAATGAAGAGACTATTTGTTGTTTCTATCTTGGTTGGTTTGTACGGCGCTGCGGGAGCGGTTCCGACGGTTGTGACATCCCAGGAGCGCACGCTGGAAATTCGTGGCCCGCAGACTGGTGAATATTTTGGTCGTCCGATGCTGTTCATCGATTTGGATGACGACGGCATCGAGGATTTGGTCGCCGGCAACGACCGCAATAATTTTGGAAATGGCGAGCGCCGGGCCCTGCGGATTTTCAAGGGGAGCGTGAACATGGCTAACCGTGGTCTTGTCGATCTGGCATCCGCCACGCCCGACGCGGTCATTCTGGGTGAGATCGCGTCCACTTCGCTCGCGACGGCGCTCGCGAAGGGAGACGTCAATGATGACGGCGTGGATGACCTGATCATGGCCGATCCTCGTCTGGCGGTCAGCGGGCGCACCGCCGCAGGCGCTGTTTATGTGGTCTTCGGCGGATCGAATTTCTTCGCCACGCAGACGCGTGACTTCGACAATGGCGACTGGAACGTGAAGATTCTTGGCGCAGCGGCGGGGGACAACACCGGCGGGTCCACCATCTTCGGTGGTGGCATCAGCCAGGCCTTGGCGTCGGGCGACTTTGACAACGACGGAATCGACGACATCGCCATCGGCGCGCACATGAGTGACGGCGCAGGCCCCTCGACGTCCGGCGCGGTGCGCATCGTGAAGGGGCGCACTCCCTTTGCCAGCGGCACGACGATCGATCTTCTCACGCAGTCGAACTATAGCATCTTCGGCGACGACACCGATGACCAGATCGGCATCACGGTCGCCTCTGGCGAAATCAACGGCGACGGAATTGACGATCTTGTGATTTCCGTCCCCTACGCGAGCGTGGGCACGTTCACGAACGAAGGTTACGTGTACGTGATGTTCGGCCGCAGCAGTTTCCCCGTGACGACGAATCTTGGCGCCGTCGCGCCCAGCGTTCAGATTCGTGGCGCGGAAGCAGGCGAGGAAGTCGGCGAATCGCTGGCCATTGCGGACGTGAACAACGACAGTATCGACGACATTATCTTCGGCGCACCGGGCTGGGATGGCGCCGCCAGCAGCAGCAACGACTTCGGGTCTGTCTATACGTTCCTTGGCCGCGCAACCTGGCCTCCGAGCATGACAACAGCCAGCTTCGACGCCGTGGTTCGTGGCTACTCGAACAGCGTCCCGATCGGCGACAAGCTGGCCGCGGGCGATGTGAACAACGATGGCTTCGCGGACTACTTCTTCCCATCCCGCGACACCGCGCGCCCCGGCTTCACAACGGAAGGACGCACGTTTGGAAAATTTGGCGCCGCGACGGCGACGGGAACGTTCCTCCTGCAAACGGAGCAGGTGGACCTGATCATCAACGGCAACCAGTCGGGGCTTCAGCTTGGCGATTTCATCACCACCGGCGATCCCGATGGTGACGGCGCCGCAGAGATCATGCTCGCCGCCCCATTCATCAATTCCTCCACGGGTCGGGCGCTGCTGTTCGACCTGACTTCATCGGCGTTGGACGCAAAGAGCTGGTCGCTGTACGAATAATCCACGCACAGCGCATTGCATGACGGAGAGGCGAACGGAAATCAGTTCGCCTCTTTTTATTTCTTCGCGGGTTGGTCGGCGGATTGGGCGCCGTGGATCGGAAGGCGCACCACGAACGTGGTATGTTCGGGCGAGGCGTCGGCCAAAATCACGTCTCCGCCGTGTGCCTTCACAATTTCCCGCACGAGGGAAAGACCCAGACCCGCACCACCGAAGGAGCGGGTTCGCGCCTTGTCGGAGCGATGGAAGCGGTCGAAAATTTTGTCGCGATCATCGGGACTGATACCTTGTCCCACGTTCGTGACGGAAACGGCAACATGCTCATCCTTCAATCCCATGAACTGGCGGCTGATGCTGGATTGACTGCGCGCGGCCCCCTTGGCGCGGACGATCCTCACGGTGACGGGGGTTCGCGGCGAACCGTGATTGATGGCGTTGATGAGCAGGTTGTGGAAGACCTGCGCAAGTAGTACGCGATCCCCATGAATCGTCCGCCGTTTGCCAATCGTTTGGCAGGTGATGACGCGTTCGGCATCCAACAACTGCACGTCTTCGCAGATTTCCTCCGCCAGTGCGGACACGTCGAGCGGCTCGCACTGCAGGGGAAGGCTCTGTTCATCGCTTTGCGACAGCAGCAGCAACTTTTCGAGAATGGATTTCAGATGGGCGATTTCCTCCAACTGATCCGTGAGCAGTAATCGCTGCTCATCAGAAATATTTGCGTCCTGAATCTCCTGCTCCAGACGCCCCTGCAACACAGCCAGCGGTGTGCGAAGTTCATGGGCTGCGTCCGCCGTGAAGCGCCGCGTAGCGTGGAAGCTGCGTTCCAGACGATCCATCATCGCGTTGAATTCGGTGATCAATTCCTGAAATTCCGCCGTCTCATGCTGGAGCGGAACACGATGCTGCAGTCCCTGTTCGCGCACACGTGCAACAGTGATTGTCAGCGCCGCCACCGGCTTCAGCGCCTGACGCGCGACGAAGAAGCTGCCAAGGAGGCACAGCGCAAGCGCCAGCGGGAATGCGATAAGGAGCGCTTCCCACAATCGTCTCATTTCGCCCGCTGCGGGCGCGGCATCGAAGGAAGCGAGCAGGAAATATTCCTGTGTTGCGATGATGCCGACGCGCCACGATCCCTTGTCCGAGGCGAAGGGGAAGGAAATCAGCGATGATGCCTCAATAAATTCCGGCTCGCGGCGCTGGCGCGGAAGGTCGGCGGGGCGGCCAAAGGCGGGATTGCGCACGAGGGTCACACGGGCTGCGGCCTTGTTGAATCTTTCCGATGCAATGTCGTCGGGGTGAAGTTCCGTCGGCCAATCCTTCGATTGAAAGTAGACCTCATGCTTTGTGCGATCCAGCACCAGCAGTCCCATGTGCGATTGCCAGGGGCTGAAGTAATTGGGATCGGGCCGCGAATCAAAATCGTCGATGTGCGGATTCATGGGATCGCGCAGGATGCGCAGGATCGCCTTCTCCAGTGCGTTGTCCAACTGATGGTCGGTCTGGCTGCGCACGATGTGGTAGATTGCCACCAGCGCGCCAAGCACGGCGATCATCGTGGCAAGGACGGAGAACAACGCCAGCCGTCCGCGAAATGATCGCAGCGGATTCGTCACTCAGGTTCCCGTGGGGGCGGAGTCGTCGGCGATGATCCGGTAGCCGACGCCGCGAACGGTTTGAATGATGGCCTCCCGATCCTCGCCCGCGTTGGCGAGATGGGTGCGAAGGCGCTGTATATGCACGTCGATGACGTTTGTCTTCGGATCAAAATAGTAACCCCACACGTGCTCCAGAATTTGCGTGCGGGTGTAGATTCGACCGGGCGTTCTCGTGAGGTACTCCAGTAGGTTGTATTCGCGGGACGTGAGCTCGATCGCGCGATCGCCGCGCTGCACTTCCCGCTTCATCAGGTTGATGCGAAGGTCGCCGATGATGCGCAGGGAAAGGCGCTCGCCCGTGTGACGGCGATGAATTGCACGCAGGCGCGCAATCAGTTCCTCCACGTAAAATGGCTTCGTGATGTAGTCGTCGGCGCCAAGGTCCAGCCCGGCGAGGCGGTCATCGAGCGCCGCGCGGGCCGTTGCCAGAATCACCGGCGTCAGGATTTGCGCGCCGCGCAATTCCCGCAGGACGCTCATGCCGTCGCGGCCCGGCAGCATGATGTCCAAAACGATGACGTCATAACTTTGCGTCATGGCAAGATGCAGCGCGTCCTCGCCATCCTGCGAAAGGTCCACGGTAAATCCCTGCTCCTCCAGTCCCTTGCGGACAAACTCTGCGATGCGCGTTTCGTCTTCTGCCAGAAGGATTTTCATGGGCCTGTATGTTTGAACTTCCGTGCCTGCGGTCGTGGGGGAAAGCGAAGTCGCCATGGTCATGTCACTCTTTGGGCGTGAAAGATTGGCGAAATCATGCACAAAGTCGGCGATAATCACAATTAACATTTCTTAATGATCAATCACGGGTTCTGTTTAAGATCGTGTCGTATGAGGTTTCCCAAATTAAGGGGGTATTCTCATGATGACATTCTCAGCAGGCAGATTGGGCGTTCTGGGGGCGATTGCATGGGCGGGCACCGCAATGGCCCAGGGGCCCGTCGTCACCGGCTGGTACACGGTGAATTCAAGCGAATTTGCGGAGGTGGTGGAGGTCACCGGCGGCACGCCCATCACCACGTGGCCCACCGTGGGAAGGCCGAACACCGGCGGGGGCGTCTCAACGCCCACGCTTTCGGACGTACAGCAGATTCGTTACTCCACGAATTGGTCCTATATCAACGCCAGCGGTCTTGCCAGCTACGTCATGGGGCCTTGGTACAAGGACCTTGCCGACACACAAATTTTCGGGAACTGGCCGGCGGACAAGAATGTGCTGGCGCGATTTCCGCGCACTCCCACGCCCGCAGGTGTGGGCGCCCACAGCGCCGTTGGCCTCGGGACTGCCGGCCTGATGGTGAACGGCGTCGCGTTGTTCAACAGTCTGGATTCCTTCAGCTACAAAAACTCCTCCGCGCAGGACCTTGCCGGCATGGGAGGTGATGGCTACTGGCATCGCCTCGCCATTGAGGAAGCGCCCAGCTTCGATCCCGCAAACGCGCACCAACCAAGCGACGGAACCTACCACTACCACACGAATCCCTACGGGCTTCGCTATCAACTTGGCGACAACATCAACTACGGAAGCGGTGTCTATACAGAGGACAGCGTCAGTCCCACTCATTCGCCGATCCTTGGCTTCGCGTTCGACGGCTATCCCGTCTATGGGCCGTATGGCTACGGGACGGCCATGGATTCAGGCAGTACCGTGCGACGCATGGTGAGCGGATATACGCTACGCAATGGAAGCAACGGGACGACGAATCTCTCCGTGACGGGGCGCCACACGATTCCCCAATGGTCCGCAACGACCTACAGCCACTCCGTCACGCTGACTCCGGGCCAGTACGGACCGAACGTGTCGGGAGCCTTCCCGCTCGGCCGTTATGCAGAGGACTACGACTATCTCGGCGATCTTGGCTTCACGCAGGGGACGACGTTCGACCTCGACATGTACAACGGGCGCACTTGCGTGACGCCGGAGTATCCGGGCGGAACCTATGCGTATTTCGTCGCGATGAATTCGGACGGCACTCCCGTCTATCCGTACATGCTGGGGCCGCAGTACTACGGGGTCAAATCCGGCGGCTCCGTTGCAAGCGTGAGCGAGTCCGTGACCACCTACTTTCCGGCGGCGGCGGGCGTTGCCGACTGGTCGATACTGGATTAAAACATGACGCGAAGGGTGCTGCAATACATGGCGGGAATTGCTACCGTGGCGGTTGCGGGAGCGTTGTGCGCGTCCGATTCATCGACGACGGCCAACGCAACGGTGGAAATTCCCGTGCAGCATCTCTTTCGTGGAAAGAAGCTGGAACTCTTCACACCGGGGTCTACGCTGGTCGATGGTACGAACATCGAAATCACCCGATTGGAATACCTGATCAGCAACGTGCGCGTGCAGAAGGCCGACGGCGCATGGATTGATTTTCCCAACCAGTATTTTCACATCAACGCGGAGGATGAAAAGGAAACGATTTCATTGGCAGGAATTGATGCCGCAGAATCGGTTCGCGCTATCACGCTGACAATCGGCGTTGAGGAGAAGATCAACCATGCGAATTCCAGCCAATGGCCCGCAGGCCATGCGCTGAATCCGCTGGAGAATAATCTGAACTGGGATTGGACTGGCGGATATGTCTTTCTGGCGCTGGAAGGTCGCGTGCATTCCAGCGACGCAAAGTCGGCGGCGTTTCTCTACCATATTGGAAACGATCAAAATCGCATGGATGTCTCCTGTACGTTGCCGAAAGCGGCACCGCTGGGGGACGTCATGTTCGCGTTCCATGTGGATGAAATGTGGGACGGACCCGCGCATGTCTCCTGCGCGCAGGATGCGAGCTTCACCCATTCGCGCGCTGGGGACGAACTGGCGTCGAAACTGGTGAAGAATGCCAGAAGCGCGTTCCGGGTTGTCCTGAAAAGCGAGGGATCGAAATGAAACTCGGCCGCGCCATTCGTGTATCGATGTTCATGATCGCCTGCGCGGTGGCTGCCGCTGCCGTGGTCTACAAGCCAACTCCCTTTCGCATGGGAATTCGTGCAAGTTTCCCGCAACCGTCGTTTCCCGCCGACAATCCGCTCACGCAAGAGGGAGTAGCGCTGGGCGAGCGCCTCTTCTTTGAAACACACCTTTCGGAAAACGACACGATCTCCTGCGCCCACTGTCACATTCCCGCTGAATCGTTCTCCGATCCCAGGCGCGAAAGCGTTGGCGTGCATCGCCGCCGTGGTCGCCGGAATTCAATGCCGCTTTTCAATCTTGCATGGCGGAAGAGCTTCTTCTGGGACGGCCGCGCGAAGACGTTGCGGGAGCAGGTGCTGATTCCCATGGCGGACCACAACGAAATGAATCTTGCGCCGGAGAAGGCGGCGGTGCGTCTGCGAAATGATGAGACCTACGTCAGCGCCTTCGCCAAGGCCTTCAACGCGGAGCCTTCGCCGCAGACGATTGCGATGGCGTTGGAGCAGTTTCTTCTCACGCAAATCTCGCAGGATTCCCGCTACGACAAAATCCAACGCGGCGAGGCGAAGGCCACTGCGCTGGAGGAACGCGGGCGCGCGCTGTTCTTCACGGAATACGATCCCGCGCACGGAATGTTTGGCGCTGATTGCTTTCATTGCCACAGCACGGCGGTTTTCACGAATGAACGTTTCGCGAACAATGGTTTGGAACTTCGCGGTGGCGACGAGGGACGTTTCGAAGTGACGGGCAGGGAACATGACCGGGGAATGTTTAAGGTGCCGTCGCTGCGCAATGTGGCGCTGACCGCGCCATACATGCACGATGGTCGATTCCGTTCGTTGCGGGAAGTCATCGAGCATTACTCCACGGGCGTGGTGGACGCACCCAACCTTGACCCGAACCTTGCAAAGCACGGTGGGCAGTTGGGACTGTCGAAGGAAGACAAGGAGGCGTTGGTCGCGTTCCTCGAAACGCTGACCGACGAGTCCTTTGTCGAACGCGGCAGGGCGCTGGAGGAGAAGAACGACTTTCATCTTCCCCCGCCGCGCGAGGGCGGGCCCTTCGCGTTCGATCCGCCTCCGCCGCCGCCTCCCCGGCGAAACGGCGTGCGCTGAGCGGCGGGCGGCTTCGCATTCCCGTCATTTCGGTGGGGGATGACGCGGGAAATTCGACCAACCGGAACTTCACATTGAAGAATGCAATTGTGGGCGCGGTTTCGCGCACCATGATTGTGTCCCAATGACGAACGACAACGCCACCCAAAGTCCCCGTGTTCTGATCACCGGCGGCGCAGGCTTCATCGGAAGCCACATTGCCCGCGCATGGGCCGCGCGCGGAGCGCACGTGATCGTGCTGGATTCGCTTCGCACGGGAAATCGCGACAACCTTCGCGGAGTTCCGCACGAGTTTGTCGAAGGTTCCATCGAGGACATGCAACTGGTCCGGCGCGTGATGGTTGGCGTGGACTACGTGCATCATCTGGCGGCGCTTGTTTCCGTGCCTGAATCGGTCGCGAAGCCACAACTGTGCGATGCCATCAACGTGGAGGGAACGCGCAATATCCTCGCCGCCGCCGCAGCAGAAAAGGTGAAGAAGGTTGTCTTTTCCTCAACGTGCGCGATCTACGGAATGGTGGACCGCCCATTGCACCGCGAGGTCGATCCGCCGGCGCCGATGAGTCCCTACGCGTCGAGCAAACTGGCGGGGGAGCGCCTCATGGCGGAGGCTGCGGCGCACGGTGTGCCGACCGTTTGCCTTCGCTACTTCAATGTTTACGGTCCCGGTCAGGACCCCAACGGCGCCTATGCCGCAGCCATTGCCGCCTTCGCGGCACGTGCGCGGGAAAACATGCCGCTGACGATCTACGGCGATGGGGAGCAGACCCGCGATTTTGTCCATGTTGACGACGTGGTTGCCGCGAATCTTCTGGCGACGGGCGCGGGGAGCGGTGTCTACAACGTGAGCACCGGCGAACGCATCACGATTGGCAGGCTTGCCACGCTTGTCATTGCGGCGGCTGGCTCGACATCGCAGGTTCATCACGCGCCACCGCGCGAGGGTGATGTGCGACATTCGCGCGGCGATTCGTCGCGGTTGATTCAACTTGGCTGGAAACCGGACATCGTTCTGGAAGATGGGTTAAAAACAGTAATCAACAGGAAGTGAGGAGACACCTTTGGGCATCCGCAAATTGATCATGACGACATCCCTGCTGGCCATGGCAGTCATTTCCCCGGCGCAGCAGCCAGCACCTCAGGAGACGAAGATGGACCATAGTGTGAGCGTAATTCCGCAGCCGTTGCTTCTGGAATACACCGACGGCGAATTTGTCGTTGAACCCGACCTGAAAATTTTCGTGAAGGACAAGTCGCCGGTCGCCCAGGCGGCCGCGCAACTATTGTCCGACAAAATTTCCGCCACCACCGGACACGCGGTGAAGATCGAACATTCCGAACCGAAGAAGGAGGTTCGCAATGCGATCCAGTTGCTGACATCCAGCACCGACGCGGCGTTGGGGGATGAAGGCTACACGGTTTCCGTGACGAGCAATGGAATTATTGCGCGCGCGCCCAAGCCCGCAGGGCTTCTCTATGCTGCGGAAACGATCCGCCAGTTGTTCCCGCCGGAACTGGAGTTGAAATCACGCACGGGAACTTCGCCGCTCAGCATTCCCGCGCTGACGATCATCGACAAGCCGCGCTTCAGTTGGCGCGGGTGCATGCTCGATTGTAGCCGTCATTTCATGGAGAAGGATTTCATCTTTCATTATCTGGATATCCTCGCGTACTATAAAATGAACGTCTTCCACTGGCACCTGACGGATGACCAGGGCTGGCGGCTTGAGATCAAGAAGTACCCGCGGCTCACGGAGTTTGGTGCGTGGCGTCAGGAGGACGGGAAGCGTTACGGCGGCTTCTACACGCAGGAGGATGCGAAGGAGGTCATTGCCTACGCGAAGAAGCTGAACATCCGCGTCGTTCCTGAAATTGAAATGCCGGGCCATTCATCCGCGGCCATCGCAAGTTATCCCTACCTCTCGTGCTTTGAAAACGTGAAGGAGGTTCCCAGCCAATGGGGAATCGAAAGAACGATCATGTGCGCCGGGAAGGAGTCGGTGTTTGAGTTTGAGGAGAACGTGCTGGCGGAAGTCGCCGCGCTGTTTCCCGATGACTACGTTCACATCGGCGGCGACGAGGCACCGAAGAACAACTGGAAGGAATGCCCCAAGTGCCAGGAGCGCATCAAGAGCGAGGGATTGAAGGATGAAAACGAACTGCAATCCTACTTCATCAAGCGCATTGAAAAGGTTCTGGCGAAGCACGGAAAGAAGATGATCGGATGGGACGAGATTTACGAGGGTGGCTTGTCCCCGACGGCGATCGTTCAGTACTGGAATCATGACCAATACTTCCGCGGCGCGATTGAGAACGGAAACCGCGTGATCACGTCACCGACGAAGTTCGCCTATTTTGATTATCCCGAATTTCCCGATCCCGAAAAACCAAAGTGGATGCGGATTCTTCCGGTTTCCACCGTGTATTCCTTCGATCCCATCATCGAGGGCGTGCAGCCGTGGCAGGAGCACCTTGTGCTTGGCGGCGAAGCCCCGCTGTGGACGGAACGCGCCCCGCAACCGCGCGTTGAGCACCAGTTGCTGCCACGCCTTACGGCCTTCAGCGAAGTGCTCTGGTCGCGCCGTGGACCGAAGGACTACAACGATTTCCTCAAGCGTCTTGACGCGAACTACCTGCGCCTTGACGCAATGGGCATCAAATACAATCCCCATGAGAAGGAAAATCGCGGCAAGGAGCAACCCGCTCCCGCGCAGCAGTAGGAGGGGACTTACAGGCCCTTCTTCATCATGCGATGCGGAATGCCCGCATCGTCATACACCCCGCCGTAGGCTGCGAAGCCGTGCTGTTCATAAAATGGAATGGCATGAAGCTGCGCGGAGAGCGCAACCGTGCGGTAGCCACGTCGCTTTGCTTCCACGAGCAGCGCGTCCATGATGGCGCTTCCCGCGCCGCTTCCACGATGGGATTCCAGCACCGCCATGCGGCCGATTTTCCCCAGCGTCGCATCCTCCGGCGCCGTGAACAGCCGCCCCGTGGCGATTGCCGCTTCTCCGTCAAACGCGAGGACGTGATGAGCGACTTCGTCAATCGCGTCAACTTCCTCCTCTGGGGGAACGTGCTGCTCCACAACGAACACGGCCATGCGGATTTCCAGCGCACTCTTCCACAGTGCGGATTTCCAGGGCACTTCCACCACCCGGTACGCACGTCGCTTTTTCACAGGGTGTTTCGGATTTGGGTGGCCAGCAGGAAGCTGTAGATATTCGCCGTGCGAGCGTCGCGCTTTTCGTAGGGCGAGAGAAGCATGCCGGGCGGAGGACAGAATTCGCTGGGGACTGATGCGAAGTCGCGGGCCACTGTTTCCAAGTGCTCGCGCTGTTCGCCAAGACGGCGATCAACCCTCACGCCGGTGCACGCTTCCAACTCGATCAGGAAATCCTCCACCGTCGCGCCGGGCTTTGCGATCAGCGTTTCGAAGCTGAACAGCGCCGCGTCCAGTCGTGGCGTGATGTTCGTGGAGCGCCGATGGATGTCTATCAACGTGGCCGTCTTTCCGTCGTCGCACTTGACGGGCAGCAGAGCCACTCCACCCACATCCTCGAAGGGGCAGTAGAGCGGCTTGTCGTTAAAGTCGCGGAATGCGATGCCGCCGGCACCCCGGTTCGCCGCGGCGGCCGAAAGGAACAGGTGGCCACGAATGTCCTGGTCGCTCACCAGCAGTGACGAAATTCCGAATGCGCGCAGTTGGCCCTGAAGGCCCTCCGCATTCCCCTTCTTCGCATATCGCTGAAGCACCTCGAAGGTGCTGGTCAGCAGTTTCTGCCGGACGAGTTTCTCATCCATTTGCAACAGCCGCGCCACGGGGCGCAGCGAATCACCGATGTCCGGCCGCTGGGGGGGAAGAATGATATAGTAGGTGACTTGTGGCTGCATCATGGTGCACTGTGGCCGAAATCCGACATCGCGGGCAAGGGCGGAAAGAGGTGGCATGATCGTTCCCGCTTGAGCGAATTCCCCTTCTTTGCCAGCGTGGCCACACCCAGCCCAAGCCGCCGACCTTACCGTGCAACTTTCGCTCGTTCCCATCATTGCCATCATCTTCATCAACCTGTGCGTGGTGGCGTATGTGGTTCGGCAAAGCGACCGCAGTCGTTCCGGCTTTTTCCTCTTCATGAACGCGCTTTCGCTGATCATGTGGTCCTTCGGAAAGATTTTGGCGGGTGCAATGCCCAGCGCATCGCTTTGGTTCAATGCGCTCCCTTGCCTGGCGGCGATAATCATCCCCGGAAACATGTTGTACTACGCGCTCACGCGCCCGCGAACCATGGGGGCGTTCTGGGCAAAGCCCGCTGCGGGGTTCCTGATCTTTGCACCGGGCATGATCATTGTCATGCTGCAGGACTATGCGTCTGGCGCTCCGTTGCTGTTCGATTACAGCTTCTGGTCGGACACGATCCCGCTGGATGGGCCGATGCGTCGCGCGGCGATGCTGTACTGCATCGTGCTGTTGTTCACTTCCGTGCTGGTGCTCGGCATTCGCTATTACAATTCGACGGGTCCCGACAAGAACGTTAGCAAGCACCTGATCGCAGCAATCGTCGGCCCCGCATTTTTTGCGGGATCATTCTGGCTTTCATCGCGCCAGTCGGCGCCCTCCATCGTTCCGTCACCGAGCATGGTGATCGCGTTCACGGCGCAGCTCAGCCTCATCGCGGTGCTGCGCCAGGACGACATCGAAAATCCGCGCCTCATCAGCCGCATTGTATTCTACGGCGTGCTGGTGCTGGCGGCCTTCATCGTCATCAACCTCGCGTCGGAGTTCTACATCTTTGTGAAAGGTGGCATCGTCCTCGACAGCATCGTAAGCTGGATGCTGATCGGCACGATCCTGATCCTGTTCCTTATTGCGCGCGTTAGTCTGGCGGAGCGCGCCTTCGACGAGCTTCTGTTCCGGCGCGCCGCAGAGTATCGGCGCGTCATCGAGGAAACGCGCACGGAATTGCGGGATGCGCGTGAGCGCCTTCTCCGCTCGGAAAAACTTTCCGCCGTTGGTGGACTCGCCGCCCGCGTCGCGCATGAGATCAAGAACCCGCTGGGACCCATCAAGGGTTACACTCAGATGATGCGCGAGCGACTGGAGGCCGACGAGGAGTTCAGACACCGCGATGAATTCCTGCGGTATCTGAGCGTGATTTCCGAGGAAGTTGAAAACATCGACCGTCGCGTGCGCCAGTTCCTGAACGTGTCACGACAGCCGCAGTTGTCCATCGAGGCCGTGAACATCAATCGCATCGTGGATCGCTGCGGACGAATCCTGAATCTGGAAATTGCGGCAGCGGGCGAACCGCCCACGGGTTACACTCCCGTCGCGGTTCGTGTGCAGCTTGACGAAAATGTGAC
>JADZDZ010000345.1 GCA_020850785.1 Candidatus Sumerlaeota bacterium
GGCTCCACCACGCTGCTCGTCTTCCCCGGAGCGCCGAAACCGATCCTGTTCATGCACTCCTGCGATCCCATCGGCCCGCTGCGCATCGCGGCCCTGACAACCCACCTGCGCGACGCCTGGGGAGTCCTGCGCAGCGACCTCAACATTGACTGGAACTTCCTTCAGGCAATTCGCAGCGGCCCCGACACCGAACGCGATGCCACCCTGAAGGCGTCTTCGTTCATGACGACGCCCATCGCGCACGGGAAGAAGACCGAGGGCTTCCTCACCGTGCTTCCCCGCGCGGAAATCCATCTGGACGAAACCTTCCTCCAGACGTTCTTCGTTATCGGCGACCTTATTTCCGTGCTGATTCAGAACCTGGAACTGAAGGAGGAGTTGCAACAGCGCGCCACCCATGACGGCCTGACGGGGCTGCTCAACCGCCAGACGCTGATGGAGGCGCTGGAGAAGGAATGTCGCCGGTCACAGCGCTACCGCCAGCCGGTCTGCGTTGTCATGTTCGACCTTGATCAGTTCAAGTCCGTCAACGACCGCCACGGCCACCAGGCGGGGGACGAAGTGCTGCGCGAAGTGAGCCGCCGCCTGCAGGAATCCGTTCGCGAGATCGACATCGCAGGCCGCGCCGGTGGCGAGGAATTTGTCTGCGTGCTGGTCAACACACAACTGGAAGGGGGCCGCATCTGGGCGGAGCGTTTCCGCGAAGTCATTGCCAGCCGACCCGTCCAGTTCGACGGCCGCGAAATTTCCATCACCGCAAGCCTTGGCGTTGCCGTCGCCTCCGGCGAGGACGCCATCGCGGATTCACTGATCGGCCGCGCGGACACCGCGCTCTATGATGCGAAGCACGGCGGACGAAACGGGGTCGTGTGCGCGTCCGAGGAAATCGGCGCCTACACACCCATCAAGAACAGCTGGAACATCTGACAGCAGGATTCCCGCGCGGGATCATTCGCGGGAGCAGGATTCCTCTTCCGCAGGCTGATCGCTGCGCCGGCCGCGCAACTCGCGCTCAAGCTCCTCAATGTGGTTCTCCAGCGCACGGAAACGATCCAACACCGGGTCTGGCAGGTTGTGATCCAGCGCATGTTCCTTCGGCATCACCCGCTTGCCGTCGCGCTTCACGATGCGGCCAGGAATTCCCACCACGGTGCAATTGTCGGGAACGTCCTCCAGCACCACGGAGTTCCCGCCAACGTAGCTGTTCTTCCCGATCGTGATCGCACCCAGAATCTTCGCGCCCGCACCAACCACCACCCCGCTCTTCAGCGTCGGATGGCGCTTGCCGGTCGCCTTGCCCGTCCCCCCCAGCGTCACGCCGTGGAACAGCATGCAATCCTCGCCGATCTCCGCCGTCTCGCCGATCACGACACCCATGCCGTGATCAATGAAGAAGCCCGGCTCGATGCGTGCCGCCTGATGAATTTCGATGCCAGTGATGAACCTGTTGATCATGCTCATCACGCGCGGCAGAAAAGGAATCCCCGCCTGATGAACCACATGCGTGATGCGATGCATCAGGATCGCATGGAACCCCGCATAGGTCAGCGCCACTTCCAAAGGCGCCCAAAAACCGCGCGCGGCAGGATCGTTGTCGAGCGCAGCTCGAAAGTCCGCCTTCACACACTCCAGGAAACTGGCTTTGCGCTTACCCATCGCGAGCCATTCAACGCGCAATCCCCCCCGCCCCACAAGGGGGAATTACGGCCCCGCCGCAGGGATGACGTGGTCATGTTGGGATTTGGGCACGCTTTTTTTGTGGCGAGGGCGTCCCGCCCTCGCAATCTCTGGGTGGCTACGAAATTTCGCAAAGTGCCCTAGAAGCGGACCTTTACGATTGTTCCGTCGCCGACGTCGGCGGTGATGAGGCCGGAGCGGACTTCGATCACTTGCAGTTGGCCCGCCTTCTGGCCGGCCTTGACCTGCTTGCCGTTGATGATGGCGATGTTGCCACCCTTCAATTCCATCACGCCTTCGACTTCCCAGCCAACTTCGGCGGGGCGGATGATCTGTCCGTCGGTGAAGACGCCCTTGTAGTTCTTGGCGTCGGCTTCGGCGGAGTTCTGTATATACGCGGCGACGGTGGCCGTGGGTGCGGGCGATGGCGAAGGTGACGGTGCGGGTGTGGGGGCTTCCGTTGGCGCCGGCGTGGGGAGCGTGGCCGCAGGCTGCTGCGGGGCGTCGGGCTTGGGGGATGATGCGAGCGCGGGGATGATTTGTTCGAGCGGTGATTTTTGACGCGCGGCCATTTCGGCGGCGAGGCGTTCCGCTTCCCGCTCTTCCGCGTCGCGGCCGGCCTTCGCCATCATCATGAAGCCCATGGCGGAGACCGCGAGGATGACGACGACGCCGAAGATGATGGAGAGGGTGAAGACGAGCCTGCGCTGCTTTTCGTTTTCTGTGCGCAGTTGTTTTTCGAGCGCGCTCTGGCGGTCTGCGGCGCTGTGGCGGCCGAGCGCGTCGCTGCTGATCTTTTCCGCCTGCTTGTTCTCGCGCTCCTTGCTGGCGCGTTCAAGGGCGTCGAGGATGGAACTCATTTCAACCCCTCGCCGTTGGCGATCAATCGGGCGGCCAGCGTGGCATCGACGCCGTCGCCGCCGGCGGGCAGGGCGAAGTGCACGCGCGCCTGCGCCACCGCCGCAGCCGTTGCCGCGTCGTAGTCGCCGGTGGGTTCGTTTGCGTATGCGTTCGCCAATTTCAAGAGCCGCTGCAGTTCGACAACACTGTCACCCTTTGCTCCCAGTTTCAAGCCCGTGATGGCCTTGGGATCGAAGTAGGGGGCGATGACGGCGGAGACGTGGTCGGCGATCACCGGCTTGGGAAGGATCAGGCGGCCCGCGCGCGGGTCGAGCAACGTGACGTTGCCGTCGTCCATGGCGACGATGACGGCCCAGGGGCCAACGCCGGGGGTGGCGTCATCAACTTGCAGCAGGATGGGGAGCTGCGATGGCGCGAGGGCGGAAAGGCTGGCGGGAAGGTGCCCTTCGCGCAGGAAGAGCGGTGCGCGCCCCGTGGTGAGCTGCAGGGCGGCGACCTGCTCGCGCTTCATGGTGCGCAGGGCGGCAAGGTCGTTCTCCGACATGCGATCGCCGCGCTTCACCGCGAGCCAGGTGAGCACTGCGGCGCCATAGGTCATGGGCGGTTCGCTGACGCGCATGATGCCATTTTCGTCGTAGCGCCAGGAGTCGGCAGAGGGTGTCGCCGCAGCGGTTGGCGTGGGGGACTTCATCAATTCGGAGAGCGTCGCGGCCCCGGTGTTCTCCGGCGCCGGGGTTGCTGCCGCAGCCTCGGTGGGTTCCGGCACGGCGGCGTCATTCGTCGCGGCCCCGGTGTGTTTGGGAAGCATGTGCACGGGAACAAATTCATCCACGGTCGGCGATGGTTCGGTGGACAGCGTGGGTTCCGGAGAGCCTGCAATCGCGGCGGGAGGGGTTTCCTCCGGCGTGGGGGCGATCGTGGGGGGAATGGCGGAAGGCGCGGCGGTTTGAGCGGGAAGCGATGGCGCCGGCGTTGCGGCTTCCGGCGATGGTGTTGGCGCCGGGACGGTTGCGGTGGGCGCGGGAGTCGTTGCCGCCGCGACCACGATTGAGGTCGGTTTCGCTTCGGGCACCGGCGTCGCAGCGGGTTTTTCGCGAAGGGATGCGCTTGCGGATTGAGCCTTTGCGTTCAGCGCCTTCAGCACGGAATCGCTCTTCTCCGCAGGATAGGCGAGCTTCGTGAGGCCGTAGCCGACGACTCCCATCACGACGAGGATAATGAGCACGTTCAGCGCGCGGCGGTCGGAGGTGGCGGCGGCCACAGGCGCGGGCACGTCCTCCTCCGTGGAATCGGCGACGGGGATTTCGCCGTCAATTCGTTGCTCTGATTCGGCGAATTCATCCTCTGCGGCGCGAATGTGGGCGGGGGCGGACTTGCGGCGGCGCTTCGGCATGCCGCCCAGCTCCTCAATCGCCTTTTCGACGTTCTCTTCGCTGACTTCCTTTTGCTCTCGAACGAAGGTGACCAGCAGCGAGCGGTCGCTGACGACGTTCACGCGGCGCGGCACGCCACCGCTGTATTCGTACACCTTGCGCAGCGCCTTCTTTGTGAAGCGCACAAGCTCCACGGGGTTGTTGATGTTCAGTCGGCGCGCGATGGCGATGCGATGGTTGACGTACTCCGCGACCTCGTCCAACGACAGCGGTTCGATGTGGTAGCGCACGGTGATGCGCTGGTTGAGTTGTTCCAGTTCCGGCAGGTCGAGCAGGTCCGCAAGCTCCGGCTGGCCAACCAGCGCGATCTGGATCAGCTTCGCGGTTTCCGTTTCAAGGTTGCTGATAAGGCGCACCTGCTCCAGAGCGTCCGGGGGAAGACGCTGCGCCTCGTCGATCAGCAGCACGACGTTGCGGTCGTTCTTGTACTCATTGAGCAGGAAGCGATTCAGCGTATCGAGCAACTCGCGCTTCGAGGTGCTCTTTGCATCGAGGCCGAATTCGCCATTGATCGTTTGCAGCAATTCGACGTCGTTGAATTCGGGGTTTAGCACAAGGGCGAGGCGTGTCTTCGAACGATCAAGTTTTCCCAGCATCGCGCGGCAGATGGTGGTCTTTCCGCAGCCAATGTGGCCGGTGAGGGCGATGAAGCCCTTGCGCTGTTCGATGCCGTAGAGCAGTGCCGCGAGCGCCTCCCGATGCCGCTGGGACAGGAACA
>JADZDZ010000346.1 GCA_020850785.1 Candidatus Sumerlaeota bacterium
ATCTTCTTCGGAAGTATTCAGAAGCAGGAGTCTCACTTCGTTACTCATACGACCTTTTCACTGTTTGCGATTACGCCGAGCTTCTTGGAGTGCAGCTTGATATCCACATGTCGATCAAGAGCGAATCAGAGTTAGTTGCGATTGGAATTATGTTATATGACGAAGCAAATGAGAGATACAAGCAGCGTTATCCTGATACCGCAACAATGCTCACGAATCGAGCAGAATTGGAGCAATTTGTCAGTCACTTGCAAAACATTTAGAATATAACATGAATACACATCTTTTTGATGCACATACTTCCAAATGGATTAATTTCTACATTATTCATGACACCAACTGGCTCATGAATGCGGAAGGCGGATACACGATTTATCCAAAAGTTCCCGTATTATCCAAGTCATCGTGGTTTTCGTCACCAGACATCGAGTCGTATATTCTTCTTCCGGTCGCTGTAATCGTGCCGATACAGGTTAAGCGGGAAATTGCAAAGCTTCACGATGAGAAGATTGATCACGCCAAAACATCAAACGCAAAGCGGAACTACTCGGTGTTGCAGAGACACTTCAATAATAGAGTAAAGCCATATCTTCGTGTCCAGAGATATGAAGCGGAATACCAAGAATCAAGCGGAGTTTTTGATGATGAGCTTCTCGCCTTTTTTGAGTCAGACTTGGAAACAGTTCCGAAGATGAAAATGTTTGAAGATGTTCTTGGTCCCGATTCAGAAGTTGACAAGCGGATCGTTTCTCTTGCTAGGGCAATTTGCTCCCTTAGGCCAACAAATCACTGCTTTATAGCAACTTACGATACGGGTATTCAAGCTGAGGCATCGCACCTATTCTATCGAAATAAGGAAAACATTGGATGCACTTCATACCTATCAGAGTGGGTTGCCCACGTAAACAATTCCGCCAAAGAAATAGTCAAACAAGGCGGTGGAGTCAACGCATACCGCTAACGCGGAATGCGTTGACTCACCTTGGACGTTGGGCAATCAAAATATTTCCCACAGCATTGGGGTCAGGAGCCTTGGGGTCAGTTAACAATTCTTGACAAGCAAAGGATATTGAAGCAGCATTTCGGCCATGGCTCGACAACCGAAGTGGCTATGGGGTCAGTCAAGAATGGCACTAACTTAAGGCCAGTTTGGGGCGGCTTCTATGACCCCGTATTTTCATTAGTTGGCGTGGTTTTGTAAGGAGATGATAATTTTTGGGGCGTCGCTTTTTAGCGCGGGGCTCTTCCCGTCCGGGGCGCAAGGGGAGGAGATCTTTTGCAATGATTTCCAGCATGGCGGTGAGCAGGGCTTTCTGCTTTCTGGGCTGGCCGCGAAACGCCTCCATGGTGGTGCTCCAATGCCGGAGCGTGTCGGTGGTTCCCTTGAAGCTGATTCTGGAGAGATCGACCTGATGATCTATGGCCGCCTTTTGCATGATGGCTCGCACAAGATTGTAGGCAATAGACTGCATGAGGACTTCCTTTTCGACCATGTCAGGGGTCTGGCAACGCAGCACGTCCATGCCGAGGGTGATCTTGATTTCCCGGAAGTGCAGCTCCACGCCCCAGCGCTGAAAATAGGTAAGCGTCACTTCTGGCGCATCTGGCGGAAAATAGGAGAGGTGTCGTAGATTTGCGTAATGACGAATACGCAAAGCGAAAGGGAAGTGGTTCTGAAAGTGGACACGGAGGGGCGTGTGAGGACGCCGCGGGAGAAGCGGGCGGAAATTCTTGTGGCCTATGGCGTGAGTGGGATGACGGGGCAGCAGTTTGCCGCCTGCTGCGGAGTGAAGTATCCGACGTTGAGGAGCTGGGTTGGGAAAGCACGGCGGGCGAGCAAGCCCGGTGAGGAGGCGGGCAAGTCGGCGGGGATGAGCTGGGTGGAGGCAACGCTGGAGACTGGGAGATCCGGCAAGGGGGAAGGGTTGATTGTCGAAATCGGGAGCGGGGTTCGAATGGAGGTGATCAATTCGAGGCAGGCGGCGCTGGCAGGCGAGGTGATTCGGGCACTGGGAGGAATGAGGCCATGTTGAGTTTTTCTGGGAGCCTGCGGGTGTTCGTGGTGGTGGAGCCGTGCGACATGCGCAAAGGGTATGAGGGGCTGTCGGCATTGGCCGGGGAAGTTCTGGGCGAGGATGTGCGCAGCGGGGCGATCTTTGTCTTCGGCAACAAGCGGCGCACGCGGCTGAAGATTCTGTATTTTGATGGAACCGGGCTTTGGCTCATGAGCAAGCGGCTTGAGAAGGGGACGTTCTCGTGGCCGAAGGCGGTGGAATCCGGGGTTGGGAAAGTGAAGTTGAGGGCGGAGGCGCTGGCGATGTTGACAGACGGGATTGACCTGCGTGGTGCGAAGATGCGTCCGTGGTATGAGAGGGGGTAAAGTTTTTTTGAAAAAAGAATCGGGCTGCTAATGCTTGGCACGGTTTCTGCTGTATTAATATGACGATGGCAGAGCCCACTATAAAAGAGCTTCTTGCGAAGCTCGCCGAGCGCGACGAGCGGATCGCCGTGCTGGAAAAAGAGAACCTGTTGTTGCGGCAGAAGGTGGACGCGCTGGTGAGGAGGATCTTCGGGAGCAGCAGCGAGCCATTCAATCCGAACCAGCCCGACCTTTTTGGATTCACGCCGGCGACCGGGGTGCAAGAAGAGGAAAAGGGTTGCGCCTCCATTTCGGTGGAGACTTCCCGGGAAAAGAGTGATCGGCGCGACCGCGCGGCCCGCATCCCGGAGGATCTTCCCGTCGAGGAAATCGTCATCGATCCCCTGGAGGTGCAGGCCGAACCGGAAGCATACAAATGCATCGGGG
>JADZDZ010000347.1 GCA_020850785.1 Candidatus Sumerlaeota bacterium
ACGGGGCGGCGGGGCTTCGGCAGAAAGATCATGGTGAGAATGGGTGACAGTGTCAGGAACGCCATGATGATAAGGATCCATTCACCGACAACGTCTCTCCAATCGAGAAGGTGGTATAAATAGAGTGCCATGACACCAATTCGTATTCCAATCCACACGAGGAAGAAAATCAGCGCGGGAAACAGGGAGGAAATGACGCTGGGAATGATGCCTCCCGCCATGATGGTGAGCGCGCGCTGGGGATGGCTGCGGATTCGCAGGTAGAGGTGAATGAGAAGAAAAAGAATGGGGAACGCGACTGTCACGTAGGGGTTGATGAACGCGGTCATGATCGCGAGTTGCCTATCCATTTTCGTGACGGAGTCTGGCACAGGAACGTATTCCCGCATGAAATCCATCGGGTGCTTGTAGGCATATATCGCGTAGGCCAGCACAAGCAGCAGCACGATGGCGAGCGCACGAAGAACGTAACGATTTTCAAGGATGACCTGACGGAGCAGGAGCCTGAAGGCGCGGGAGATGCCGGGGCTTTTGCGCGAGAGGGCGAATTCGTTCGCTGCCCAGTAGGCGCGCTGGTAGGTGGTTGGATCGATGACGCGGAAGAAGCGGGCGGGGGCAAAGCGCACGGCATTGAGCAGCGGGAAGAGGGTCAGCGCGGCGGAAACCAGCAGGGAGAGCAGTATGATCCCCTCATCCTTGTAGCGGAACTAGGGGAGCATGTTTCCGGCAGGTATCATCACGCTCAAAGTCGTGACGGCGATCATGATCGCATGGGCGGCGCAGATGGCCGGCACCTGAACGAGAGGGCGAAAAATGGAATTGGGATAGGCGGTCCAGTTGCGCGTGATGGCAGATGCGGCAATCACCGCGCCAATGATATGATAGATGGCAAACAAAAAATGTCCACCGATGGGGTCTCCAGAAGATGATGTGGCCAATTTCAGTAGGACAAAAAACACGAAGAAGACAAGGTTGATGGCCACCACGAAAACGATCATGAGCAGCGGAGGGAGGCAGTAGCCGATGACGATCTCGCGCCGTGACATTTGCGTGAGGGTGAGTTCCTCCAGAAATTCACGGGAACGATACTTCGGCGTGAAGGCGAGGAAGATCAGAGATGGAAGCACAGCGAGACTCGCGGTCTCCAGAAGGAGAACGATGGTGGGGGCTCCATCAATGTATTGGCCGGGGCCGACGATGTAGGAGACGTTAAATGCGATGATCGCTGCCGCGTAGAGAATGAGCGCGATAACCGCGCGAAATCGACGGCTTGGCGAGAAGGGGGAGTAGTGGGCGAGGATGGGATTGTTGCGAAGCTGCGAGAGGATCATGTGGCCTCCGCGGGGCTGGGATTATTGGTCGCTTACGATCGTGAAAAACAGGTCTCGCATTCGTTGCAGCGGGACTTCGATGGTGTCGAACTGCGAAAGGCCATCGTGTCCCAGTTGATCCTTGAGGCTGCGACGCAGGGCCTGAAGGCGCTCCTCGTCGGCAGGGAAGTAGTCACGGGTTGTTTCGAAGAGCAGTCGGACAAATCGCTGGATGGTGCGCAAGAAGAGCAGGTGGTCCCGGAGGAAATTGGCGTCGTCGTCGCGAAGGTCTCCGAGGGCGCGGAGGGCCTCGATGGCGTCGAGCGTCGTGAGGGGGAAGAGACGCTGCGCATCGGAGGGACGGCGAAGCGTGAGGTATTGGACGAGAAACTCCGCGTCGACGATGCCTCCGGCGCCGGTCTTCAGGTCGTGCCGGGCGGAGCGGGGGAGCTTGACGTTGGATTCCATGCGCGATCGCATGGAGCGGATTTGCGCGGCAAGGTCCGGGGTGGCGCCAAGCTCCGCGCGCAGGTTGTAAAGGTCGCGAAGGATTTCCTCGCCGAAGGCGATGTGCCCCGCGACGGGACGTGCCTTGGTGAGGGCCTGCCACTCCCAAAGGCCGGCCTCCTCGCGGTAGTATGAGAGGAAGCGTGCCTCTGCGGCGGCGAGGGGGCTGCTGGCGCCGTCGGGGCGCAGGCGCGCGTCGATCTTCCAGAGCTGGCCTTCGGGGGCGATGGCGCTCATGTGGGCGATGAAATGCTGTGCGGCGTTGTCGAGCAGATGGAGCGCGCGGTCATCGCCGCCGCATTCGACGACGAAGGCGACGTCCAGGTCCCCGGTGAAGTGCACCTGCCCGTCGCCGAGGCCGCCGAGGCCGATGATGGCCCAGCGGCAGGGGAATTCGTCGATGTTGTTCTTCGCGAGGACTTCGCGCAGGGCGATGCGCGCGACGATGTCAATGATGCGTTCGGCAAGCAGCGTCATGCGCCAGGCGGCGCTCTGGGGTGATGAGATTGCGAGCGCCTCCTGGGTCTCGATCAGGAAACCCTCCAGCGACTTCACGGTGCGGAGCGCGGAGAGCGACGGTTGCGGTGTATAGATGTCTATACGACGATCCAGAGTGGCGAGGACGCGCTCCGTGCGGGATTCCTTCAGGCCGTCGCTTTCAAAAATTTCGTCCAGCCATTCGGGATGCGCGATGAGCTGGCGCGGCAGCAGCGACCCAAATCCCAGCGTACGGAGCAGCATTTTCAAGATCGGGGGGTGATTGAGGCAAAGCTGGTAGACCCAGGTGAACCCCTTCGCGGCGCGGAGCAGCAGGTCGAAGTTGCGGATGGCCTGCCGGGGAAAGGCGACGTCGGGAAGTTCGAGCAGCAGAAGGGGAAGGAGCTTCATGAATTCCAGGCGGCCGCGGGCGCTGGGGGCGAACTCGCGGGTGCCCACGGCGAGCTCGCGCAGGGCGCTCATGCCCTCCATGCCCTCAAGGCCGACGGCGGAAAGCTGCTCAAGGATTTCCTCCGGTGGATTCTGGTCGGTGAGGAGGTAGTCAACGAGGAGCAGTTCCTCCGCGGCGTTCTTTTCGTGGAAGAGTTTTTCGAATTCCCCGCGGACGAAGGAGCGATGGGTGCCGAGGATGTCCTCGAAGCGCTCCTCGTCGGCAAAGCCGCAGCGCAGTGCGAGCGCGCGGCGTTCGACGCTGTCATCGGGCATGCGATGGGTCTGGCTTTCGTGCATCATCTGCAGGGTGTGTTCGATGCGGCGGAAGAGGTGGTAGGCCTCCTCCAGACGGATGGCGACGGAGCGGTCGATGAAGCCGCGCTGCGCGAGGAGGTCGAGAGCGTCGAGCGTTGGGCGGATGCGGAACTCGGCGGCCGTCTGGCCGTGAAGAAGCTGCAGGGCGGCGACGATGAATTCGATCTCGCGGATGCCGCCGGTGCCGCGCTTGATGTCAAGGGCGCGTGTTTCCTGGGTGAGGGCGTCGTGGTCGATGCGTCGCTTGAGGCGCGCGATTTCGGGGAACAGCTCGGTGGGTTCGTTGTTCGTGAAGACGAACTGCTGTATATACACGTCGAGCGATTCGGCGAGCTTCGCATCGCCGACGATGAAGCGCGCCTTGAGGTAGGCGATCTTTTCCCAGAGCGCGGCGCCGGCGCCGAGGTAGGCGCTGAAGGCGGCCTTTCCGCGGGCAAGGGGGCCGTCGGCGCCTTCGGGGCGGAGCCGCGCGTCCACGCGAAACAGGAAACCCTCCTCGTTGTGATCGCTCTGGTACTGGATGATTTCGCGCGACAGGCGGTTGAAGAATTCGTGGTTGGTGATCTGGCGTCCGGCGCTGGTGGCGACGCCTTCGGGGGAGCCGGAGGTGAGCCCCTCGTCGTCGTAGAGAAAAATAAGGTCGATGTCGGAGCTGAAGTTGAGTTCACCGGCGCCGAACTTGCCCATGGCGTAGATACAGTAGCCGCTAACGGCGCCGTCGTCCTCGCTGATGGGTTCGCCAAAGCGCATGACAAGGTCGTCGCGCACGTCCTTGTAGCAGACTTCGAGGATGGCCTGGGCGAGGTTTGAAAGCTCGCGGCAGAGCGGTTCGGTGGCACCAAGCTCCAGCAGATCGCGAATGCCGATGCGCAGGAGTTCGCGCTTCTTGAACCGGGTGAGCGCGGCGCGGCGGTTCGGGCGGCCGTTGACGTTGGCGATCCATTGCTTCACGTCGCTGCGATACTGATCGAGTTTCTTTTCGCGGTTGAGCTTCCCCTTGGTCATCACCCAGGGGAGGAAATCGCGATGGCTGATGGCGACTTCGCTAAGGTAGTCGCTGAAAGAAAAGAGCGAGCAGAGGAAATGAAGATGTTCGGGGTTGTCGCGGAGGCGGGCGATTTCGCGGCTTGGATCGGGCTCGCAACTGCGCAAATAGCGATCGAGGTTGCGCAGCGCCATGGATGGGTCCGCGACGAAACTGAGGGCGCGCAGCAAGCGGGAGGCGTCCTCGTGCGCGGTGGTGGGGGGCGCGGTTTCCTCGATCAGGCGCGCGAGGAGGGCGATGTCGTCGCTGCGGGTTTCCGTGGGCCAGTGGAAGATGTCGGCGGCGCGCGCAAGGAAGGCGGGAAGCGATTCGCCCTCATGAGGGAGAACCGTGGGTAAACGGCTGGCTTCGTTCATCAGTTGGTGATCCAACCGTCCTGCTGCAGGGGTGTTGAGGAAGGAGTGGGCGATGGCGTCGGCGACACGATGGGCCGCACGATGACGGGTGGGTTGAAGGGAACGGTGAGGGAATAGTTTGTTTCGCTGTTTCGTGTCATCTTCGCGCGAACGCCGGTCAGCGTGCCGTCGCCGGGGAAGTCGCCGGTGAGGGCGCTGGTGCCGGTGACGGTGACGACGGTGGGGACGAACTGGCCGGTGGGGATGAAGAACAACTCGTAGGCAGCCACGGTGCCAAGGATGGGTTGCGAGGCTGTCCAGGATGCGACGGTGCCGCCGGGAGGGGCGTAGCTGGTGCCGGTCTGGTTTGTGGGGGCGGAAGCGTACTGGGAGATGGTGAGTCCGCTGACGATGTAGTTTTCGCCGGCGCTGGGATAGCCGTTGTTGAAGCCGTCTCCCTGCATGGCATTGGGAACGTAGTCGAGGTATCCGTCATTGTCGAAATCGCCGATGTTGGAGGAGTAGGCGAAGAAGTCCTCCGCGTCGGCGCCGAGGATTCCGACGCAATAGAGCGGTGGATTTGTGGTAGCGGAGCTCATTTTCAGGCGCGAGGGCATGAGGGGAAACGTCTGGCCACCGAAAATGACGAGGGTGTATCCCGCGCGCGTTCGGGTGCCCACGTTGCCGTAGGGGGCGGAGTTCAACAGGTCCGCATGGCCGTCGTTGTTGACGTCAAAAATCTCCAGCGTGTCGGCGGCGATGCTGCCGGTCTGAAGGCCGTCGATCACGTGAATCTGGTTTGCCGGTGGCGCGGCGGTGTCGATGGACGTCTGCGAGCGAAGCCAGGCACCGCCGGGGAAGATGTAGGCGCTGCCGACGCTGTTGGCGAGCAGGGCGCCGATGGTCAAATCCTGCGTGGCATCGCCGACGATGTTTTCCACGACGATTTCCTCGCCGAAGTAGTCGCTGCTTGTTTCGCCGTAGAGCACGGTGGTTGCGACGTCGCCGGGGAGCGTGCCGCCAAGGTCTATGCTGGAGTAGGCGCGCAGGTTTTCCGCATTCCAGAAGATGGTGGATTCGCCGGCGTTGGGGCGATTGTCCGAGGGGCCGTCGCCGGCGCCGGTGCCGCTGTAGCCGAGGGCGCTCAGTTCGAGGCCGGAGCGCGTGACACCAGCTGAGATGATCAGATCGCGATGGGAATCTCCATCAAGGTCGCCGGATGCGTTGGTGGCGCCGAACTGGTCGAAGTTGTTCTTTCCGTAGATGACGGTGAAGGCGCTGCCGGTGGTGGGGTCGCCGACGCGCACATAGGGTTCGGCGGGGAAGCTGTTTTGGACATCCCACAGGATGGCGGCGGCTCCGCAGTTGGTGCGGTTGTTGGCGGGGCCGTCCGACAGGTCCATGCCGATCATCAAATCAAGGACGTTGTTGCCGTCGAAATCATCAACGGTGAACCAACTGCCGAGGCGGTCGCCGGTGGTGGTGCCGCCGCGCTGGCCGAGGATGAACTTGGCGCGCTGATCGACGGGGAGGTTCTTGATGTCGAGCGACGTGACCGTGGTTCCCCATTCCGCGCGGCCGTAGCGGATTACGGCTTCGCCGGCGCGCTCCGCGATGGACTTGAACTTTCCGTGCGACGAGCCCATGACGAGGTCTGCAAAGCCGTCGTTGTCGAAATCGCCAACGCCCATTTCGAGGCCGAGGAGGGAATAGTTCTCCGCGCCGTGAATCTTCAGGACCCGGCCGGTGTAGGTGGCCATGTTGATGGTTTGGCCCAGAGTGCCATCGCCGAAGACGATGAGCACGGTGCCGTTTTGCGTGCGGGAGAGGGTGCTGGCGGTGAAGGGGGAGGCTGCGACGTCCAGATTGCCGTCATTGTCGAAGTCGCCGGGATGGATCGGCACGCCGCGCTGGCCACCGTTTGCGTCGGTAAAGTAAATTCCCGTGGTTGTGTCGGGGGGAGTGCGCAGGTCGATGGGCACTCCACCGGCGAAGGCGGCGGCGGTGAGGAGGGAAAGCGCGACGGAAAAGAGCTTTTGGGTCATGGCATGGCTCGGAGGCATGTTGCGCGAGCAGCCATTTTCCGCAACGGGGAAAGCACCGGCGCGACCACGCTTTTGGCGGAATCGTTTGGTCTGAAAATGGGGGGTGGGTGGTTTCTCCGCTTTTGCTTGCTATTCTTTTGGGAACGGGCTTTGCTGACAGGTGAGTGAAGCGATTCGGGCGGGGCGCCCGCCTCGATTCACTTCCCGGAAGTCCGCCCCCTCTCTGCATCGGGCGCATTTATGTAAGGAGTGGTCCTCATGCCTGTAAAAATCACCTGCCGTAATGTGGAACTTTCCCAGGAGATGCACGATAAAGTGGAAGAGAAGGCGCATAAGCTGAAACGATACTTCGACAAGGTGGACAAGATAGAGATCATTTTCAATGCGGAGAAGCATCGCCACGTTTGCGAAATCAACGTTCACGCGGGGCATTTCAACACAACGGCGACCTGTGAAAACGGTTCGGACATCGCGGCATTTGAGAAGGCGCTAAAGACGGCGATCCGCCAGATCAAGGAGTCGAAGGATCGCATGATCACGCTGAAGCAGGCAGGGGTGAATCCCGACAAGGGGAACAACCGTTCGGGAAGGGAAGTTCGTTCGGGAGGATCGGTTCAGGCGGTATAGCACACGCGGATTTTTGCCAGCGGGTGGCAAGGAAGGCCCCGGCTTCCCATTGCGGGAAGCCGGGGCTCGCTTTTTCAGGGGGCGGGATTCAATACTTTGCCATTGCCGGGAACACTGGGGCGCGTAGAAGAGTCATTCCTTGCAGGAGGCTGCAACGGCGATGGACGAGCTTAGGAAAAAGATCGCGGCAATCCGGCTGCGACTGAAGCTGTTTCGCGCGATTGATTGGGCGCTGTGGGCGCTTGTTGGGGCGCTGGGGGTGCTGTGCATTGCGTTCCTGATTCTCAACCTTTTCGCAAATGACATTGATCGGCAGATTGTCGCGGCGGTGGTGATCGGCGGCGCGGTGCTGGTGGCGGTGATCGCCGGCTTGTCGAAGAAGCTGACGATGTTCGAGGCGGCGCTGCAGACCGATTCCCGGCTGAAGCTGCGGGAGCGCATTTCCTCCGCAGTGATCCTGCAGGAGGTGCATCAGGATGGCACAGAGGCGTATCGGGCGCTGGAGGAGGATGCGCGGCGTTACGCGGCGGCGATCAAGGTCAGCAAGGATTTCCCCTACAAGTTTCCGCGTCATGGCTGGCATGCGGTGTGGCCGGTGGCTGGACTGATTGCGCTTTATTTCATGCAGCAGTTCGACCTGTTCGCCTCGTCGAAGGCGCCCGTGACGAAGAAGCCCGAAGAGAAGGTGATGACGACGGAGGAGCGGAAGAAGAAGGCGGAGGTCCTGCAGCAATTGGCGAAGAAGGCGCGGCCACAGCAGGAGGACGAAATCGCGGCGGCCAAGGATGACCTGAAGCTGGCGGAAAAGCTGGAACGGCTTTCGGAGGATGTTTCCAAGGGGGCGAAGACCGAGAAGGAAATGCTGGCGGAGATGTCGCGCCTGAACGATGACGCGAAGCTGAAGCAGCGCGAAATGAACAGCACGATGCAGCCCTTCAAGCAGATCAAGGGGCTGCAGGACGCGAACCAGACGCGCGAAATGCAGAAGGACTTGAAGGATCAGGATTTCAAGGCGGCTGCGGAGAAAATGCAGCAGCTTGCACAGCAGATGATGAACCCGGAGCAGATGTCCGCGGAGGACAAGAAGGAGTTGGCGCAGGAGATGGAAAACCTTGCGCAGCAGTTGAAGGACAATCCGCAGATGGCCGATGCGATGCAGAAGGCAGCCGATGCGATCAAGCAGGCGGCGGAGGAGCAGCAGCAGCAGGGCCAGCAGAGTCAGGACCAGCAGAAGGATTCCTCCCAGGCAAACAATTCGAACAGCAAGAACGGCCAGGACGAAAAGCAATCGGCGGGCAACAACGGCCAGCAGCAGAGCCAGCAGCAACAGCAACAGGCTAATCAACAGGGCGCGGGCCAGTCCTCGAAGAGCAGCGCGTCCTCCCAGCAGAAGGCGCAGCAGGCGGCGCAGGCCGCGCAGGCGGCGATGCAGCAGGCTGCCCAGCAGATGCAGAACATGCAGGACATGCAGCAGCAGATGCAGCAGTTGTCCGAGCTGCAGTCGCAACTGGCGCAATCGATGGCGAAC
>JADZDZ010000348.1 GCA_020850785.1 Candidatus Sumerlaeota bacterium
ATTTTCGCAACAGCGAGGAGGGAATTCTGATCACCGTTCAGGATTCCGGCCCCGGATTTCCCATGGATCGCATCAGCGAGTTGTTTGAGCCGTTTGTCACGATCAAGCCCGGCGGAACAGGCCTCGGCCTTGCCATCGTCAAGAGCACCGTGGAGGCGCACGGCGGAACGATCGAGCTTTCCAATCGCAGGGAAGGGGGCGGCGAAGCGCACGTCTGGCTCCCCTATCGTCCCATTCGCAATCCCGGCGCGTTGTTGCCGAAGGCGTAGGTCAGTTCTGCGCTTCCTTCACTGTATAGACAACATCGCTTTCCTGCCCGTTGCGCCACAGCTTCAACTTCACCTGATCGCCGACTTGGCGGCTGGCAAAGATCAGGTAGAAGTCCTCGCGACTCCTCAGCGAACGGCCATCGGCGCTCAGGATCACGTCGCCCACGTTGATGCCCGCCTGCTCCGCAGGACCATTGTCGCGCACATCCAGCACCTGAACACCGGTAATGCGCGGTGTGCGGAGCGTACGGAAGGTAAAATCCAGCAGCAGCGGGCGAAGGCGGCCGTACTTCTTGATTTCGTCAACGACGCTGCGCACGCGATTGGACGGAATTGCGAAGCTGACCCCCGTGTTGCCGCCCGATGGAGAGAAGATGAACGTGTTCACGCCAACAACGTCGCCGTTCACGTCCACCAGCGGGCCGCCGCTGTTGCCGGGATTGATGGAGGCGTCGGTCTGGATCATATCCTGATAGACGCGCAGGTTTTCGCTGTCGGGGCGAAACGTCCGGTGAAGGGCGCTAATGCAACCGGCCGTCACCGTCGGCCGTGAATCTTCGATCAGGTTTCCGAAGGGATTGCCGAAGGCGACCACCTGCTCGCCGATCTCCAAGTCATCCGACTCCGCAAACTCCAGCGGCTTGGGAAGCTCCGTTCCCTTCTCCGCCTTGATACGCAACACCGCCACATCCGCATAGCGGTCCGCATCCACAAGTTCCGCGTCAAATTCACGACCGTCGGGAAATGTCACGAAATAGGAAACCGAATCATCGATCACATGGTGGTTGGTTACAATGTGTCCCTCGTTGTCCACCAGGAAGCCGCTTCCCATGTAGGGAATGCGCTGCGATTGCTCGCTGATTCTCATACGCGGCCCGAGAAAGTAGTCCTCAATCCATGGCTGGGCAACATAGCGGCGCTTCACGGCGCCCACGGTGACCACCGAATTGCTCACCTTTTTGACAACGCGTGTGATGGCTGTTTCGGGCTTGGGTTTGCGGGCTGAAGGAAGCGGATCGTCGGCGGCGGGCTGCTTTGACACGGCTGCCGTGGCGGACGAGCTGGCGATTTCCGCCAGTCGCTCCTCCGGCCTGCTGAGCAAAAGGCCGCCCGTCAAGCCAAGCAAAATCAAAGATCCAGCCCCTGCCAGCTTCTTCAACTTTCCCGTCTTCATGTCATTCTCCGCGTGATGCATCAACCATCTATCAGGAGATTAGATTGCAAGAGCCTTGCCGGGGTTTGCAATCGATCGCGCCAAAGAAAAAGGGCGGGGACTGGCCCCCGCCCTTCATCGATCGCTGCCTGATGGTGGTTTCCTCCAGCGTTACTGGTCTGCGGTGATCTGAAGGTCTCCGGTATCGATTCGGGAGTCCGTATTCATGTCAGCATTGGGGAGCTTGGACTCCGGAAGTGCCTGCTCGCCGGTGAGATGATTCGTCATGTCAGAGAGCGTCGGAATATCGCGACTGCTCAACTCCACGGCAGGCCCAACGGCGGTTATAAGGTGGAGGTCCAATCCACTTAGATTCACCAGCGTGCGATCACCGGTGGCAACATCGATGGTCATCACAGACCCCAAGTACCCCATGTACAGCTTATCGCCTGCGGGGCTGACAAGAATCTTTTGACCATTGTTGGGAAACTGCGGTCCATTCCCCCTTCGCAAAGGGCTCGGTGAAGTGGAAGTTACCAGTTCAATGGGCAGGTCGGTATCCGACTGACCAGCCTCGTAGATCGTGGCGATGATCGTCTCGCGGCGATGCGTTGAATCAATCGGCTCGAATTCCGGTGCACTGTATGTGACAGCTCCTCCAGGGAACTTGCTGAAATTCTGAAAGCCGGGAATTGCCCGCGACCCAATTTTGGTGAAACTTGCGGCGTCCATGTGTGTGAGGGTCCCCCCCTGACTGTCCCCCTTCAAAAAGACGAGCTTGTCCGAATTAACATAGGCGAAATCCCCGATCCCACTATCCCGCCTGATCTCCGTATAGCCAGTATCAGTATAGGAAACCAAAGCCGCATTGGACATGTAGACAAACATTGAAGGTAAATAGATTGACCAGCCCAAGATCGCCTTTCCATCGCCAATGGGTTCGAACTTCAGGCCGCTTTCACTGTAGCCTCCTGCCAGATCGGAAGGGATCGTAAACAGGTCGGTGCTGACACCTGCTTCCGTGACCCTCGCCACTGTTCGTCCCGAGAGTGTCAGAATGTTGCTTGTTCCTGGTTCAAGGTAGCAACTGTCGCAGGGTGAACCAGTAACGGTGTCATTCGCGAGATCAACAATGTATCCGCTCACGAAAAACTTGTCGGGAGCCACGTACTGGACATTGGTCCTTTTATTCAGGGGACCTCGGAATTCCTCGACCGCCACCGTGGCTCCATCAGCGATGCTATATACAACCAAGTTGGGGCCATCCAATCCAAAGAAATAGGTCGGCCCACTGGCGTTGCGATAACGGGTGAAGCTCGTGGAAAACAAATATGATGGCGGTGCAGATTCATAGCCGCTAATGACTTGCGCATTCCCCGTGGCGGGATCAACTGCACGGATCGTTTCGACGACGTAGTTCCCATTGTTTACGTCTTGTTTGAAAACGTAAATCCAGTCTGCGGCAGAAAGTGGCACTTCAGCCAAGGCCAGCATCGCCACGCAAATCATGGAATTTTGAAAGACGCGCTTCGTGAACATGGACATTCCTCCTGGTATTGCGGCCAAAGGTTTCGCCCCCGTGAACAGGGTCGCGAACGGCGCCGGAAATTACGAGTGAATTCATGCAGGCTATCGCCAGACCATTCGTAAATCGTCGTCCTCAGCGACGGCACTCCGGCATGCGCAGGTTGGCACGAACAAACGGGCGCGATGGTGGTCGGCTAGGCAGGGTTCCCCATGACTCTCTCCTCCAGAAAGCGTTGGGCTGAAAAGCAATTCCTTATGATGCTTGGCCCTTTTCAGGGCAATCGTCAACTTTTCGAGGGGATGGGATCGCACAAATTCGCGGTCGCGGGGAGTGCGAAGTGGGGCGATTTTGACGATGGTGTGTAATTTTTTACCTGCAAATCTCCATTCGACTCGCGAAATCGCCGCAGTCTAGCTTCTCCATCATGAAAGTCGTTCAACTGACGAGTCCTGAAAAAGTCGAAGTCCGCGACATCCCCGCGCGGCGCGAGGCTGAACCCGGCGAGGCGTTGCTGGAGCCGATCCTTGTGGGCCTGACGGGCACCGACGCGATGCGCTACCGCAAGGGGGCGCCCACCAAAGATGGCTTCCGCTCCCCCCACGTTCCCGGCGCGGAGTTTGTTGCGCGTGTCCTGCGCGTGGGGCGCGGTGTCGATCCCACGCTGGTCGGCAAGCGCATCGTTGCCAACCCGCTGGCGCCGTGCCTGAAGTGCACCTGGTGCTTTGAAGGGAATCATCATCTTTGTCCCAACATGCGCGTGCTGGGAACGCCGCCCGTTGCGGGGGCGTTGCAGCAGGTCTTTGCGTGGCCGGCGAACCTTTGCATCCCGGTGCCGGATTCGATTCGCGATGAGGAAGCGGTGTTGTTGATTCCGCTCAGCATGGCCATCCACATTGCCGATCAGGCGAACGTGCCGCTGATGGCCAGCGTTGCCGTCATTGGATGCGGGAGCCTGGGGCTTCTTCTGGCGGAAGTCCTGAGGAAAACCGGCGCGGGGGAAATCCTTGCGGTGGACCTGATTGCGTACCGGCGCGATGCTGGTTTTCGCCACGGCGCCACGCGCGCCTACGACCCCATCAGCGCCATGGATGCGGTGTCGCGCTGGCCGCGGCGCGGCGTGGACATTGCCATCGACGTCAGCAACGCCAGCGAAGGCTCGCGTTCCGCCGTGCAGATTGTTCGCACCGGTGGGCGCGTGCTGATTGCGGGGATTCCCGAGGACAATCGCATCCTCTTCAACGCGCGCGACGCACGGCACAAGGAACTGACCATCCAGTTCGTGCGCCGTCCGCACGATACACTCGCGCGCGCGGTGCAGTTGCTGCAGAGCGGATCGCTGCGTCGCATCGGCGAACTCGTGACACATCGCTTCCCCTTGGACCAGATCGCGGAGGCCTATCGCCTGCTGCGCACGATGAACGAAGAGGTGATCAAGGTCGTCATTGAAATGCAGGCGAAACCGGCATCCCAGGAACCGGCGGAAATTGAGGCGAAGGTTTAACCCCGCGCCATCCGCTCGTAAACCTGCACCACCTGCCGCGCGCAATGTTCCCAGGTGAATCCTCGCGCGTGCTCCGCCGCTACGTCCTTTCTGGGCTGCGCAAGGGCCTTCGCCAGGGCCTCCGCGAAGGCACCGGGCGAATCGCCTTCCGCGTAGGTGACGAAACTTCCGCCGATCTCCGGCAACGAACTGCTTCCTGCGCAGACAACACGCGTGCCGCTGGCAAGCGCCTCCAGCACGGGGAATCCAAATCCCTCCTCGCGACTTGTCAGCAGCATTGCCTCCGCAGAAGCGTACAACCCCGCCAAAATGTCATCGGAGACTTGCCCTAGTGCGAGGACGTTTGCGCTCCGCATTTCGGCGGGAAGCCCCAAAGCGACGAACTGCGCATCAATGCCGCCGCACAATTCCGCGATTTCCGGAATCCAGTGCGCTCTCTTCCGCGGCGTGCCATCGCTGACGGCAAGGATGAAGTGCTTCGTGATCCCCAGTCCCTTCAACTGGTCGTCGCTCAACCTTCGTGACGGTGAAAACAGCGCGCCATCAATGCCGGAATGAATCGCGGTGATCCGCGAGGAATCAATGTGGTACTGCGCGGCGACTTCGTCGGCAACGAATCGCGAGGGTGTGATGATTCCCGCCACGCGGGGAAGCTGGCGCGGGAACGCATCCCGAAAGTATTTTCCCGCCAGCGCCGCACTCTTTGCCGCGTCGTCGCGCAGGAAGCCAAGGTCGTGAACCGTCACAACCACCGGCGATCGTGAAGGAGGAATGTAGTTCGCCGGGCCATGAACCACGTCACAGGCCACGCCGGTGATCTGCTCCCAGGTGGGCCGCTGCAGGAGGCGCCATCCATGAACCACGATCGGGCCGGGCAGCTTCCGGCGGATCACTTCAATCCGCGGGTCGGAAAAGAGAAACCCATGACGGGCGTCCGGTTCGTGGCGCAGCGAATTCAGCAGGACCGCGAGGCGCAAATCCGGGCGTGGGAGCGCAACAATCGCCCGCAGCAATTCCATCGTATAGCGCGCGATGCCGCGCGGCGAAGGCGCGAGCGTGACAGAGGCATCGAATCCGATCGTCAGCATGATGGACGTTGCAGGATCAGTGACAGCATGCAGTTGACGCTTCCCCCGCAGCGCTGTCTAACTGCTTGATGATCACAGAGAAAGGCACCCCCTGATGAACACACCGGAATTGATTCGCCGCAAGCGGGACGGGATTGAAATCCCCGCCCCGGAACTGAAGGAATTCATTGACGGATACGTGGCCGGGAAGATTCCCGACTACCAAGTGTCCGCATTCCTGATGGCGGTTTTCTTCAAGGGAATGACGCCGAAGGAGGCGGCGGCGCTGACGCGCTCCATGCTGGAATCGGGCGAACAATTCGATCTTTCCGGAATCGAAGGGCCAAAGGTGGACAAGCATTCCACCGGCGGCGTGGGGGACAAGGTGTCGCTGGTGCTTGCGCCGCTTGTTGCTGCGGCGGGCGGGATTGTGCCGATGGTGAGCGGGCGCGGCCTTGGCCACAGCGGCGGCACGCTGGACAAGCTGGACAGCATTCCCGGCTACAAATGGAAGCTGGAGGAGAAAAAATTTCGCAAGCAACTCGCGAAGGTCGGCTGCGGCATCATTGGCCAGACGGAAAAATTCGTCCCCGCTGATCGCAAACTCTACGCCCTGCGCGACGTGACGGCCACGGTGGAATGCGTGCCGCTCATTTGCGGGTCCATCCTTTCGAAGAAGCGCGCCGCCGGCACCGAGTACCTCGTGATGGATGTGAAGTGCGGCAGCGGCGCCTTCATGGAAAATCTGGACCGGGCGCGCGAGCTTTCCCGCGGCCTCATTTCCATCGGCACCGCACTTGGGATGAAGGTGACCGCCATGCTGACGCAAATGAGCCAGCCCCTTGGCGTGGCGGTGGGAAATGCGTTGGAAGTGCGCGAGTCGGTTGAACTCCTGAAGGGGGGCGGTCCCGACGACGCGCGGGAAATCACGCTCCAGCTTTGCGCGGAAATGCTGGTGCTCGCAAAAATTTCACCGAATCACAAGAAGGCCTATGCGACGCTGGAATCATTGATCGCATCGGGCGCGGCGCTGGAGAAGTTCAAGGAATGGATCGAAGCCCAGGGAGGGAATGCGCGCATCATCGACAAGCCGGAATTGCTGGAGGTGTCGCGGCAGACCTCCATCGTCGCCGCTGGAAAGAAGGGCGTCGTCGCGTCAATCCAGACGCGCGACATTGGCGTCGCGGGGAACCTGCTCGGCGCGGGGCGCATGCAGGCAAGCGACGAAGTGGACACCACCGTCGGCATGGACGTGCATGTGAAACCCGGCGACAAGGTGGAGAAGGGTCAGCCACTTGCAACCATCTATCACCGCAACGAAAAGAATCTGGCGCAGGCGCGCGCCATGGTTCAGGCAGCCATCGTGATCGGATCAAAACCCGTGAAGCACCTTCCGCTGATTCTTGAAGAAATTAGAAAATAGTCCTTGGGCAATTTCAGTGATTGATTTCACAGAGGTTCTGATCCTCAACGATCCGTCGCCAAGGCTGCACATGGCTCTCCGCGACAAGCGGCCTCAAATGCGCATTTTCCTTTGGGGAAACGACGGCGGGGACCTTTCCTTCTATCACACGCTTGCCAACCACGGCGTTAAGATCATGGCACACTCATCCTTACATGATGAGGTGGAAAACAAAACCACGCTGAAGGTTACTCCCTTTCGCGATGTGGACGTAAAGGGGGATGCGTCCATTTCACGAAAAACTTCTGTGATCAGGGAACAAAGCGGCCCGATTCTTTTCTGTCCTCTGAATGATACCCACAGCATGATGTTCGCGCCTGTTGCAAAACATCTTCCCGGCGCGAAGTTCATGCTTCCTTTCATCAAGCAGGACGAAAATGCAGTCTCCATGCTGCAATCATTGGGAATTGAGCCCATTATTTGCGAACCAAAACA
>JADZDZ010000349.1 GCA_020850785.1 Candidatus Sumerlaeota bacterium
CGCATAAAAATCGCGTTGGAGGAGGTCTGATTGGTGGGAGTGAAGAAACCTTCCGTGCCCGCTGCGGAATTGTAGAAACCATTGGAAATCGTGAAGAAGTTGCCGGTTGCTGTTCCCGTCAAATCTTCGCGGTAGTAAAACCAACCTTCCTGCGTGCCCAACAGCTTGGGACGAATGATTACCAGCGAAAGCCCAGTCACCGACTGATTGGCAACGGGGTGATGAAGCTCAATCACCTGCGGGCGGGAAGCTGCTGGGTAGGTTGCCCCGATGGTGCGAGTCTGCACCTCGTTGATACGCCATGCATTTAGCTGCGCGCTTGCGCTGGAAGCCATGGTGGCGATCACAACCGTTCCGAGAATCGCCGAAACTATTCCAAAATTCTTCATGTCCTGTTACTCCTTGAAAAGTGTGTTGTCGAGGGTTGATGGCTTCAGAAAACTTTCGAATCAATTGAACAAACGTGCTTCCGTGTTTGCCTGGCTGCGGGCGATGTCACCAGCGGACACCGTTCCATTCGTAGGATCATAGGGAAGCGGCACCACGACCGTCGGTGACGTCCCGGGAATTGCGACGGTGTCGCGCAGCTTGTTCGGACCCAGCGACGACATTTCCCAGGCACCCTGATAGACTGAACGGCGGCGAAGCGTGTTACCCGTTCCGGTGCTGCGACGCGGATCGTTCAACGACTGGTAGTAATAACGACGTCCGGCAATCGGATCATACCCTTCCGGATCCAATGGATACATCGGATCAGGCCCGTAGGTCGCAATGTTGCCGTTCGCGTTCAGCCCCTGAAACTGCTTGATGTTCTTGTCGATGAAGACATCAGGAAGCTGGGAGGATGTTAGATAGGCGATGGGGGTGCTGAGGCGCGTTGGGAAAACCTGCAGCACATCGGGAGTTGTGAAGGGAGTCGGCGGATACTGCGTATGATCCACACGGTAGGCCTCCAGCGCCGTCGCACAGGTGCGAAGGTCGTTCTTCGCGCGGGACGCCTTTGCCCGTGTTTGAGCCTCCAAAAAGTTGGGGACCGCGATTGCCGCGAGAATCGCAATGATCGCGACGACGATCAGCAATTCAATCAGCGTGAATCCCTTCAAATGGTTTCTTGTTTTCATCTTTGTCTTTCTCCTCGGCGTGCACGGGCAGGCCGCAGTCTTGAAATGGATGCATGAAGCCAATGGGAATGTATAAAGCAAGAGGTCTTGGAATCGCAAGAAATCAGGCTTGGATTGAAAAAAAAATCTCCGTGTGATTCCAGACATCCCGCACTGTCGAAACTTGGGAGACTTTGCCGGGAAAGACGGTCCACTTGGGAAGAATCCGCGAGTTCGCCGCCCGCCTGCCTGCCAACGCCCTCCTCCGACCTTCTCTTCGCCTCATTGTGCACATCCGTATACTTTATGGGCCGGGCTGTGTATCGCCATTCCCAAGCCATCTGATTCCCTCATGATTTCGCCGGACTTTTCCCTCCGTGAAATCCGGAGAAACTATGAGGAAAATGTCGGAACTTGCAGGCACAGAAGTTTCTGGTGGGTGACGTTCCGCAATTGAAGTGCTTACTCTCAGCATAAAATGAAGGTGAATTCATGACCCCGAAGAAACTCTTCCCGGCGTCCATTCGCGCGCTGGCGGCGGCGCTGGCAATCGCCGCACTCACTACGCTGGCAGACGCGGCGCCGGGCCCGCTCCCCCATCCGCGCATCTGGCTCAATGCGGCAACGATCACGCGGTTGCAGGCCGCGCGCACGGCGAACTCCGCCGAATGGCAGTCGCTCGACAATTGGTGCAGCTCGCACCTGGGCCAGAACTTGAACGAAGGCTACCAGTATCTGGACTGGTACAACTACACTCTCAGCTATGCGCTTGCCTATCGTGTCTCTGGCAACACGGCATATGGCAATGAAGGTGTGAAGTACCTGACCGCGATGCTGCGCGATCGCAACGTGATTGGCGACGGGCTTGGCGGCACGAATGCGATCCTTATTGATGCGGGATATGTAACGCGCTCGCTCGGCGCCGGAGTGGCGATGGGACGCGATTGGTTGGATGGTGCGCCGAACCTGACGCCCGCCCTAATCAACGAATGCACCACACGCATGAATGAATGGTACAACCTGATTCACGTTCCGGGAACCTATGGAATCAATGAGCCGACCACGAACTACTTCGCCGGCCACTTTGCGATGACGTACTCCGCGTTCATCGCATTTGAAGGAGACCCCGGCTATCAATCCGCATGGGAAACGAAATCAGAGGAGATGTGGGTGCTCGCCCGCGACTTGTTCAACACGCAGGGCGATGGTGGCGATTCCGTGGAGGGTTGGAACTACGCTCATCGCGCCTATCGCCACATGCTGGGCTATCCGTGGGCTTTGGAAACGGGAACGAATCGCCCCAACCACTGGAATGAAATCGACGTTACGTCGGAAATCGTTCGTGCGCATATCAGCATGCTCCACCCATCGCGCGAGTTGATGTCCGACGATGGCCGCTGGAGTGGCGACTACAAGGGCGATCCTCGTTCCACGACGTGCCTGATGATGTCCGTACTTAGCGACACTGATCCCACGGCGAAGGGGCTCGCCGTTTGGTATGCGAACAATCTGGAGTTTCAACCCGGCGGCCCTGACCGTTGGGAGAGCTTCCTCTTCACGGATTCATCGATCGCTCCCATCGCGCCCACGGTCGCAAACATGGGCGGTCTGACTTGGAAGGGGTGGGGGCATTCCGTGACACGCGGCGATGATTGGACGAATCAGGAAGCCACTTTCGTGGACGCCGTCGGCTGGACGCATTCCGCAGAGGAGGCGAATTTCGGAGAGGTGAAGATCACCTCCCGACAGGAAATACTCCTCGTCGATGGACAAACGTACCAGTTGGAAGGCGAGTTCACCAACATGCCGCGCATCACCGGCACTCACACCTACGCGCCGTATCAGGAATACTGGCATGCGCCGTCCGTCCTGACGGTGGATTCTCTTGACCATGTCTATACGTTCTTCCGCTTCGTGAATCTTGACTACGCCTACAACGGAGTGAACGACGACGATCCATCGTGCTCCTACTTCGAGCGTGATGTTGTGTTTCTGGTGCCCGACCATGTGGTCGTGCTCGACAACATCACGCCGACGGGATTGGGAAACACCATCACGGAGCAGTGGTACATGATGGGAAACCCCACACTTTCCGGTGACACGGCAACGCTGACGAAGACGAACGCAAAGCTCTTCATGCGCACCGTCTCCCCCGCCGTCACGCTTTCCGAGACCAATACAAACGCGTCGCGAGCGGACACCTACCGCGTGGACGCAGCCATCAACACGCCGTCGATGACCAACCGCATCCTGACGCTGTTTGAAACCTCCGACGAATCGCAGGCGGCGATGACGCCGGCAACGCAGTTGAACCCAGCCGGCTTCATTGGCGTGCAAATCCACGATGCAACCACGCCACAGATCGCGTTGTTGGCGACTGCGCAGAATCCCGCCAACAGTTCCTGCTCGTTCTCCTTTGTTCCGGACGCAACGGCCACCCGCGTGGTGATCACCGGCATGCAGCCGTCGGCAAACTTCTCCGTCAGCGTGACTCCCGGCAGTGGCAGTACGTTCGACGTGAGCATCACAAGCGGCTCCGGCGTGACGTCGCAGGATGATGGTTCGCTCACCTTCATCGCGAACACTTCCCTATCAACGGTTTCCGGCTGGGCGATGTTTTAGCCTACAGGGGAGGCGCTGCGGCCCCGTGCGGCACGCCTCCCCAATGCCACTCCCGAATCAATCTTGCTTCCCCTCCCCCTCCCCGTCACACAGTTGGGTGCTGTCAAAATAATCCCCGCTGATGACGAAAATGAATGAGGCACCACGACGCCGCGCGCGCGATTTGGGAATTCAGGTTGGTGTGCTTCCCACGGGAGCATGGAATGCCATTACCGATGTGCATGGAGTAAAGGTTGGGCATCAAACCATCAGGGACGGAGACCGCGTTCACACCGGCGTCACCGTCATCGTCCCTCATGATGGCAACGTGTTTCAGCAAAAGGTTCCCGCGGCGGTCTGCGTTGGAAACGGCTATGGGAAGATGACTGGCATCGCGCAGGTGCGCGAACTGGGAAACATCGAATCCCCGATCGCACTCACGAACACGCTGAATGTGTTTGCGGCATTGGAGGGCCTCGTTCGTTACACGCTCGCGCAGCCCGGCAATGAATCCGTGACTTCCGTGAATGCCATCGCTGGTGAGACGCATGATGGCCGCATCAGCGACATTCGCGGGCTCCATGTGAAGGCGGATCACGTGCTTGCGGCACTTGCATCCGCAAAGTCGGGCGCTGTTGAGGAGGGGTGCGTTGGTGCGGGAACGGGAACCTGGTGCCTCGGCTTCAAGGGAGGCATCGGCACAGCCTCCCGCAGGGTCGCGAGCGACGATGGAGCCTACACCGTCGGCGTTCTGGTGCAGTCGAACTACGACGGCATCCTCACCATCAACGGCGCACCCGTGGGGCGCGAATTCACTACTGCGACCAAGGCCGCCGCAACGCCGGCCAGCGGCGACGGATCGTGCATGATCGTCGTCGCCACGGATGCCCCGCTTGATGCGCGCAATCTCGAACGGCTTGCCAAGCGCGCCCTCATGGGCCTCGCGCGCACCGGCTCCGTGATGGACAATGGTTCCGGCGATTTTGTCATCGCGTTTTCCACGGCCTATCGCATCGCTGCGAACGTGGGATTGTTGAATCCACCCGTTGCGCTTGTTTCAAACGACCACATGAACGCGCTCTTCCTCGCCGCCGCAGAGGCAACGGAAGAGGCGCTCTACAACTCGCTTTTCATGGCCAACACGACTGTTGGATTTGATGGCGTTCGCCGCGAAGCGATACCGTTGGATCGCGTGGTGGAAATCTGCGCGCGTTACAACGTGCTGAATCTTCAGCAGCGTCATCCTGTATATTGATGCGTTGCGGCGGCAAAGCCGCCGCAACGCTCCGACTTACCCTTCCACCAAACGATTCCAATCGTTGATGCCGGTGGGGCTGACGTTCGTTTGCGCATCGGCGGTGGCGGGCGCTGTTTCAACGTTGCCTGCATTGTCCGTCGCGATAGTGTAGAAGGAATACGTTCCGTTTCCACCGTGCGTGGAGGGATCAAACGACACCGACGTTGTGCCGACGCCGTAGGTTCCCAGCAACTGATACACGCCGGAATTGCGCCTCCAATAGACCCTTGTATTCACGACGTCCGATGCGGTGCCGCTCGCAACAGGATCAGTCGCCGTCCAGGACACCGTGAAACTTGTGCCGGATGGATGTGTCGGCGGCAGCGCGTCCGCAGACGAGGCGGGAATTTCCGTATCCACCAGAATGCCATCCGTCGCGGACCAGGCGCTCGTGTTTCCCGCCTTGTCCTTTGAGCGCGAACGCACATGGTAGAACGATCCGCTGGCACCGGTGTAATTCAGTGACAACGTCGATTGGCTGCCCGCCGCGATGATCGAGGCGAACGCCGGATCGCTCGACAGTTGGAAATCATAGCCATCAAGTCCGCTGGGGCCGGAGTCGGTTGCGACCGTCCAGTTGAACGTAAGCGCCGTGTTGTTCCGGTAGGTTCCCTGATCCGTGGTCGTAGTCACTGAAGGCGCCGTC
>JADZDZ010000350.1 GCA_020850785.1 Candidatus Sumerlaeota bacterium
GGTGCGAGCGTTGCAGTGGCAAGGGCTTCCGCGGCCGCACGGCGATCCACGAAATCATGGTGGTCGATACGCGTGTTCGCCAGATGATCATCAAGGGTGAATCGGGCTTCCGCATCAAGAAGGTGGCGGTGCGAAACGGCATGCGGACGCTGCGCATGGACGGCTGGGAGAAGGTGAAGCTGGGCCAGACGACCCTGTCCGAAGTTCTCCGCATCACGCAGAACGACTAAATATTCGGTGGCATGCGACGCCGTTCCGTGCAGCATCGTCGTGCGTTCATGATGGCGGGGCGCTCCGCCCACGCATATCCATCCCTTGGCTGAAGAAATGATCACCGCAACCGCTCCAAAGAAGTTTTCCGTCATAACCTACGGCTGTCAGATGAACGACCATGATTCAGAGATCATGGAAGGGCTTCTGCGGTCGCGCGGCTATGAGAAGACGGAGGATGAGCACGACGCGGACGTGGTGGTGTTCAACACCTGCTGCGTGCGCGAGGGGGCGGAGAATCGCGCGATTCAGCGCGCGCAGTCGCTGGCCGCCGCGAAGGAGCGCCGCCCCGGCCTTGTGGTCGCGATGTCGGGTTGCGTGGCGCAGGATCAGGGGAAGCGGCTGCTTGATCGGATTCCCAGTCTGGACATCGTCATCGGAACGCGTGACTATATTCGCCTGCCGGAACTGATTGAAAAATACCAAATCGACGGGGAGCGCATCGTCGCGACCGAGGATATCGACAAGCCGTTCAGCGTGAATCTTGTTCCCATTCGCGAGCAGAAACTGAAGGGCTTTGTGAACATCATGTATGGCTGCAATAATTCCTGCACCTACTGCATCGTTCCGAAAACGCGCGGGGAGGAATGGAGCCGTCCGCTGGCGGAGGTTGTCGATGAAGTGCGTGGCATGGTGGCGCAGGGCTACCGCGAGGTCATGCTGCTGGGGCAGAATGTGAACAGCTACATGACGGCGGCGCGCGAGGACTTCGCGGACCTGCTTTCCGCGCTGAATGAAATCGACGGGCTGTGGCGGATTCGCTACACGACCAGCAATCCGAAATCGTGCCGCGACCGTCACATCGAGGCGGTCGCGGGCTGCGACAAGGTGATGGAGAATTTGCACCTGCCCGTGCAGTCGGGCAACAATCGCGTTCTTCGCATGATGAAGCGTGCGTACAATGTGGAACGGTATCGCTACCTGGTGGAGAAATTCCGCGCGCAGAATCCGCTTCATTCACTCACGACGGACATCATCGTCGGCTTCCCCACGGAAACCGAGGAGGAATTTCAGGACACGTTGAACCTTGTCCGCGACATGCGTTATGACAATGCCTTCATGTTCATCTACAGTCCGCGCGCGGGCACTGTGAGCGCGGACACCATGGTGGATGACGTGCCGATGAAGGTTAAGAAGGACCGCCTGCAGCGACTGATTGATCTTCAGGAATCAATCGCCTTTGAAAAAAATCAGGAGGAAATCGGCCGCTTGCACGAGGTGTTGGTGGAAGGGATTTCAAAGAAGGACCCCGGCCAGCTTGTGGGCCACACGCGCACGTTCAAACGCGTCGTCTTCGACGGCAATGCCCGCCTGATCGGTTCCCGCGTGAACGTGACGATCACCGGCGGCAACGGCCACACGCTGATGGGGGATGTGGTGACGCGGGAGGCGTCGTTCGCGTAGCGGCTTTAAGCCTTCCAGGTCCAGCCACGAACCTCCGGCATGTCCTCGCCGTGTGTGGTGATGTACCGGCGATGTTCCCTCAGCTTCTCCGCGAGCATTGATTTCACGCGCGCGCCCTTTTCTCCGGTCTGCGGAAGGCGCTCAATGGCATCCATTGCGAGGTGAAAGCGATCCATGTCGTTCAGCACTGTCATGTCGAACGGCGTTGTTATCGTGCCTTCCTCCTTGTAGCCGCGGACATGAATGTTGTCGTGGTTCGTGCGACGGTACGTGAGGCGGTGAATCGTCCAGGGGTAGGCATGGAAGGCAAAGATGACGGGCTTGTTGCGGGTGAAGAACGCGTCGAATTCCTCATCGTTTAATCCGTGCGGATGCTCCTTCGGCGGTTGCAGCTTCATGAGGTCCACGATGTTCACGACGCGAATCCTCAGTTCGGGAAGATGTTCGCGAAGGATTGAAACTGCTGCGAGTGTCTCCAGCGTTGGCACGTCGCCGCAGCACGCCATCACGACATCCGGATCGTCACCCTTGTGCCCGGCCCATTCCCACTCGCCGATGCCTGCGGTGCAGTGCCGCACTGCTTCATCCATCGACAGCCATTGCGGCGAGGGATGTTTTCCCGCGACGATGACGTTCACGTATTGTTTGCTGCGCAGGCAGTGATCCGTGACGGACAACAGGCAGTTCGCGTCCGGCGGCATGTATACGCGCACGACCTCCGCCTTCTTGTTCACGACGACATCAACGAAGCCGGGGTCCTGATGCGTGAAGCCGTTGTGATCCTGTCGCCACACGTGCGAGGCGAGGAGGTAGTTGAGCGACGCGATCTTGTGGCGCCATTTCAGGTGGTTTGTGACCTTCAGCCATTTTGCGTGCTGGTTGAACATGGAATCCACGATGTGAATGAACGCCTCGTAGCAGTTGAAGAGGCCGTGGCGGCCGGTGAGGAGATAGCCCTCCAGCCACCCTTCGCATTGGTGCTCGCTCAACATTTCGAGCACGCGTCCGTCCTGAGCGAGGAACTCATCGCCGGCAACCACGTCACCCTGCCACTGTCGATTGGTAACTTCAAAGACAGCGCCGAGGCCGTTGGAAATTGTTTCATCGGGGCCGAACACGCGAAAGTTCCGTTGCGATTCATTCAGTGTGATCACGTCGCGCAGAAAGGGGGCCATCACGCGCGTGTCCCCGATGGCCTTCTGTCCGCGCGTGGTCACAGCGACGGCGTACTTCCGAAAGTCGGGAAGGATCAAATCGCGCAACAATTCGCCGCCGTTGGCGTGCGGATTTGCGCTCATGCGGCGCGTGCCCTTTGGCGCGAGGTCGGCGATCTCCGCGCGCAGTTTTCCTCCCGTGTCGAACAATTCTTCGGGGCGGTAGCTGCGCATCCACGCTTCCAGTTGTGGCAGGTGTTGGGGATTCGCGGCGGGGTTTGAAAGCGGAACCTGATGGGAGCGGAAAGTGCCCTCCACTTCCTTCCCGTCGGCCACCTTCGGCCCCGTCCATCCCTTGGGGGAACGGAGCACGATCATCGGCCAGCGGGGACGCTGGAAATTTCCCGTGGTGCGCGCGCTCGATTGAATCCCGCGAATGTCCGCAATCACGCGATCAAGCGTGTCGGCCATGGCGCGATGCATCAGTTGCGAATCATGGCCCTCCACGAATTATGGAATCCATCCGTAGCCACGGAAAAGCTGATCCAACTCCTCGTGACTGATGCGGGCGAAGAGCGTGGGGTTGGCGATCTTGAATCCGTTCAGGTGCAGAATCGGAAGCACTGCACCGTCGGTGATGGGATTGAGAAATTTGTTGGAGTGCCACGCCGTGGCGAGGGGACCCGTTTCCGCCTCGCCGTCGCCAACAACGCAGGCGGCGACCAGGTCGGGATTGTCGAAGGCCGCTCCAAAGGCGTGGCTGAGGGAATAACCGAGTTCCCCGCCTTCGTGAATGGAGCCGGGGCATTCGGGTGACACGTGGCTGGGAATTCCGCCGGGGAAGGAGAATTGCAGGAACAGCTTCTGGAGGCCCGCCTCATCCTGCGTGATCGCAGGATATATTTCGCTGTAGGTTCCCTCCAGATAGGCGTGGCTCACCATCGCGGGGCCACCGTGGCCGGGACCGGAGAGATAAATCATGTTCAGGTCGTACTGGTTGATGATGCGATTCAGGTGGGCGTAGATGAAATTCTGACCCGGCGTCGTCCCCCAATGGCCCAGCAGCATGCGCTTGATGTCGGCCAGTTCCAGCGGTCGCTTCAGCAGGGGGTTTGCGGCCAGATACATCTGCCCGACGGAAAGATAATTGGAAGCGCGCCAGTAGGCGTCGATCTTCCGAAGGATTGCATCATTCGCGGGGCTTGATTGTCGGGACATGCTGGTTCCTATGACAAGAAGGTGCCCGATCATCGATCCGCGCGGCGCCCGCCGGCAACAGCAACCCGCTTTCGCAGATTGACACGTGGGCCCGTCGCGCATTGACTGCCGCCAATCCGGTTGAACGCCGCAGGAGAGACCCGCGCCCAGCGGGCGCCGAAGGGGCAGGATGCTCCCAGCAAACTCTCAGGCAAAAGGACTGTGGCGGGACGGATCTCTGGAGAGTGGTGACACCCTGCGGCGTCACCCACCGAAGGAGCAGCGCACGGAACACCCGCGCGCGATCTCTCAGGTCTTGGGACAGAGATGGGAGCGAGCAAGGTCCCGCCCGGCGGGCCTTTTGATCCTACGAAGGTTCGAGTGCTCGCTCACATGACCGAGGCTGCAAATCAGCCACTCTTACGCACTTGCCTCTACGGCGAACATGTCGCGCTTGGAGCGCGCATGGTGCCTTTTGGCGGATGGGAAATGCCCGTCACTTACGCGGCGGGGCAGCTTGCGGAACACCGCGCGGTGCGGAACGCGATCGGCATTTTTGACGTGTCGCACATGGGGCAGGTTCGCTTCACGGGCGCCGGTGCGCTGGCGTTTCTGGAGCAGATCGTTCCTGCGGACTTGCGCGCGCTGCTGGACGGCCAGTCGAAATACACGCAGCTTTGCAACGAGAGCGGGGGAGTGATTGACGACCTGATCGTCTCGCGCCTTGGCCGCCATGAATACTTCGCCGTGGTGAATGCATCCACGCGCGTTGGCGACGTGAAATGGATGCGGGAAAAGGCGAAGGAGTTGAAGGTCGCTGACTGCAACATTTCCGATGAGTCGGACCAGTGGGGGATGATTGCCGTGCAGGGGCCGCAGGCGCTGGGAATGCTCGACCGTCTGGTGACGAACAAGATTTGGAGCAACACGCCGGCGCTGACGCTCCATCCATTCGAGGCACAGGGACAGCCGCATCTGCTGTCGCGCACGGGTTACACTGGCGAGGCGGGCGGTGAGCTTATCTGCCCCGCGCCATTGGCCGCGCAGTGGTGGAAACGGTTTCTGGATGCGGGTGCGCAGCCCTGTGGCTTGGCCGCGCGCGATTCGCTGCGATTGGAGGCGGGTTATTGCCTGTACGGGAATGATCTCGACCTTGGCACGTCGCCGGTGGAGGCGGGGCTCTCCTGGTCGGTGGGCTGGAAAAAGACTGCGAAGTACATTGGCCGCGAGGTCCTCGAAAAGCAGAAGGCCGAAGGAGTTTCGAGGAAGCTCGTCGGCCTGCGGACGGAATCGCGCCGTCCGCTTCGGCAGCATGACAAGGTTGTGCGCGATGGCGTTGAGGTTGGGGAAGTCACCAGCGGCGGGTTTTCGCCGCTTCTGGAATGCGGCATCGCCATGGCGTATATACAAAGCGACGCCCTGAAGGCCGACAACCTGCACATCGCATCGAAAACCGCCTCACAACCGGCAACGATTGTGAAGCCCCCCTTCGTCGAAATCGGCCTCAAGAAATCCTGAACCCTTCCAATTCAACACAAACTTTCAAGCCAAGGAAAACAACATGAGCAATTCCGCCAACCTGCTTTTCAGCGCCTCGCATGAATGGATCCAGTCCAGCGGCGACGTGCGACGCGTCGGCATCACCGACCATGCGCAACACCTGCTGGGCGACATTGTCTATACGGACCTTCCCAAGGTTGGAAGGAAGGTGAAGAAGGGGGAGGCGATCCTCGTGGTGGAATCGCCGAAGGCCGCCGCGGACGTCTATGCGCCGCTGTCGGGCGAAGTGGTGGAGGTGAATGGCGCGCTGGAGGGCGAACCGTCGAAGATCAACCAGGACCCCTACGGCGATGGATGGCTTGTTGCAATCCGCGTGAGCAGTGCGGATGAGGCGGGCGAACTGATGTCTGAAGCCGACTACAAGAAATCAATTGGAGAGTAATTGAATGGCTTACACACCACACACCGCGGCTGACGTGGAGGAGATGCTGGCCTCCATCGGTGCGAAAAGCGTCGATGACCTCTTTCGCGACGTGCCGGCGGAATTGCTGCTGAAGGAACCGCTTTCATTCCCTTCGCACACGGAATTCGAGACGGAACGCTACTTCGAGGAGCGCGCGGCGGAGAATAAAATCTGGGGGCCGGGAAAAAACTTCCTCGGCGCGGGATCATACCAGCACTTCATTCCCTCCGCGTCGCTGTACCTGATTCAGCGCGGCGAATTCATGACCTGCTACACGCCCTATCAGGCGGAGGTGAGCCAGGGAACGTTGCAGGCGATCTTTGAATTTCAGTCGCACATCGTCTCGCTGACGGGGTTGGAGGTCGCCAACGCCTCCATGTATGACGGCGCGTCGGCGCTGGCGGAAGCCCTCACCATGGCGGTGCGGGAAAAGGGGAAGGAACTGGTGTACCTGCCGGAACTGCTTCACCCCGCGTACCGCGCGGTGTGCGAAACGTTCCTGCGGGAGATCGACGTGGAGATTCGCACGATCCCCGCGGCGGGCGCGCTGACCGATTGGAATGGGATCAAGGACCTGAAGGAAGCCTCCGCCGTCGTGATCGCGACGCCGAATTGTCTGGGCGGAATTGAGGACGGCGCTGCGGCGCGTGCGCTGGCGGACAAGGCGGGGGCGCTGCTCGTCGCCTGCGTGAATCCCACGTCGCTGGCGATTCTGGCGGCGCCGGGTGACTACGGCGCGGACATCGCCGTCGGTGAATCGCAGCCGCTGGGAATTCCCATGAGCTTTGGCGGTCCCTACGCGGGATTCTTCGCGTCGAAGCGCAGCCTGATGCGCAAGATGCCCGGCCGCATCATCGGACGCACGACGGACAAGCATGGCAATGAGGGCTTCGTGCTGACACTGCAGACGCGGGAGCAGCACATCCGCCGCGAGAAGGCGACGTCGAACATCTGCACGAATCAGGGGCTCTTTGCGCTGCTCGCCACGACCTACATCACGTTCGTTGGAAAAGAGGGACTCGTGGAGGTTGCGGAGACTTCGCTGGCGCGCACGCAGCAACTGGCGGATGCGCTGAAGCCGCTCGGCATCGAGCGTTTCGACGACGCGCCAACGTTCCATGAGGTCGTGCTGCGCCTTCCCATCAGCGCGGAGGAGTTCCGCCGTGTTATGAAGGACAGGCATCACATCCTTCCCGGCTTTGCCGTGAAGAACTGGTTCCCGGCGATGAATGGCGCGGAGAACCTGCTGCTCGTGAACTGCACGGAAGTGGTCACGACGAAGGACATCGAGGCCTACGTTTCCGCGGCGCGCGCCGTGCTGAAATCGGCGGCGGTGCCAGCGTAAGGATCACATGGCCGTGGGAACGATGAATCTGGATGCCATGATCGCGCACCTTGATGAGGTGATCGAGGAGACGCGCGACGGCGTGGTTGCGATTCATCAGAGGGAATTGCAGGGCGCTGCGGCGCAGTCGATGCACCGGATCACGCGGTGCGTGGCCGCCGTGGAGTGCCATGCACCCGCGGGAAGCATCCACCGACGCATGGTTGACGATGTCATGCGCCGGTTTGGCGGGCAGGATGCCAGGGAAACGTTCGAGCAGCTTCGTGCGATTGTCATCGCGCTTCGCGATGACGCGATCGCGGGGAGGCTTGCGACGGCGGAGGAGTCCATCCGCACGGACGTGCTGGACGATCTGGTTGGCATGGCGGAACGCCTCCTTGCGGACGGCTTCAAGGACCCTGCGGCGATCATCATGGGAACGGTGCTCGCGGAAAAACTGAAGAAGCTCTGCCAGATTAATTGCCTGTCCATCGAGTCGGTGGATGGCGATGTTGTGATTCCGAAGAACGTGGCACAAATGAACGAGGCGCTGTTTGACTTTGATGTCTATACAGAGCAGGAACGCGACCTCGTGACGAACCTGAATGACATTCGGTTGAAGGCGTTGAAGGGGGAGAATGCCTCCTTCACCAACGCGGACACCGCGATGATGCTGATATGGCTGCGCGAGTTTCTTGCGCGCACCGCCCCTACCATTGAAAGGTGACAGGACATGCTGTTCGAAAAAATCCCCCTCGTGAATGAAATTTCCAGCCCCGGCCGCCGCGGTGTTCTTCCGCCGCGCGCCAGTGATGGGGAGCGCCGCGCCGCGCGAGCGAAGGTGCCCGCGAATCTGCGCCGGAAGACCGCGCCCGCGCTGCCGGAGGTGAGCGAACTGGATGCGATGCGGCACTTCACGCGGCTGAGCCAGAAGAATTATTCCATCGATGCGCAGTTCTATCCGCTCGGAAGCTGCACCATGAAGTACAATCCGCGCATCAATGAGAAGGTTGCCGCGATGCCGGGGTTCGCTCGATTGCATCCGATGCAGGAGAGCGCGGACATTCAGGGGTCACTGCGGATTTTTTACGACCTGCAGGAA
>JADZDZ010000351.1 GCA_020850785.1 Candidatus Sumerlaeota bacterium
GGGCGAAGATGGACTTTCGCAAATCGCGGCGCAGGCCGGCGGCGAACTGGTCCTTGTCTCAACGGTGGGATGGACTGGATTGGCGCCAACGCTGGCGGCGCTGGAAGCGGGGCGCACCGTCGCCATCGCGAACAAGGAGGCGCTCGTTTGCGGCGGCGAACTCGTGATGCACGCCGCGCGGAGGAAAAAACTTCCCATCCTTCCCGTCGATAGCGAACACTGCGCGATCTTCCAGTGCCTGCAATCGGCCACGGAAAACGACCTGCGCAAGATCATCCTCACGTGCAGCGGCGGCCCCCTGCTGAACTCCACGCAGGAGGAAATCGACAACGCCGACCGCGACGTGACCCTCAAGCATCCGCGCTGGGAAATGGGCGACAAGATCACCATCGATTCGGCGACGCTGATGAACAAGGGCTTCGAAGTGATCGAGGCGCACCACCTGTTCGCCGTCCCCTACGAAAAAATTGAAGTGGTGATTCATCCGCAATCGATCGTCCATTCGATGGTGGAATTTGTGGATGGATCGGTGATGGCGCAGCTCGGACCCACTGACATGCGACTGCCCATCCAACATGCGCTCACCTATCCCGATCGGGTTCCGTCGCAGGTGCGCTCCATGGCCTGGGGGAAGGTCGGCACGCTCACCTTTGGCGAACCGGACACCTCCCGATTCCCCGCGCTGCGGCTTGCCTACGCAGCGGGCAAGGCCGGCGGCAGCGCACCATGCGTGCTGAACGCCGCCAACGAAGTCGCGGTGCAACTGCACCTTGGCCGGAAAATTTCCTGCGGTGCCATTTCCCGCATCCTGCAGCAGGTGATGGACCAGCACGAAGTGGAGCCGAATCCGTCGCTGGCACAATTGCGCCACTGGAACGAATGGAGCCGACGCATCGCCACCGAAGCAGCCATGAAAACCGCCTGATTGCACGCGGCAGGAGCAAGGCGAAGAAAAAAAGAATCGCGCGTTCCATGACATCCGGGCAAACTTTTCAGGGCAGGCCCTTGTGATTGTTGCCTGATAGCGGCGCCGTCCTGCGGTTCCCTGCGGGGAGGCAACGGGCTCCCCGGCAGAAGGGCGTCGATATGCCCTTGGCTTTGGCCTCCCGTCCCAAGCAACATCCCAAGGTCGCCCCCCCACAACGGTGCGCCATCACAGCAAGGTCTCCATGAGCAGCATTCTCCTTCTATCATCCGACCCTGATCTTCTCAGCACCCTTCAAGGCTTCATCGCCGGCGCTCACGGCTTCGTCATCGGCGCGCTCGGCTTCATCGTCGCATTCGGTCTCGCGGTTTTCATACATGAACTCGGTCACTTCCTTGCGGCGAAGGCGTTCCGTGTTCCCGTCGAACGCTTTGTGATCGGCATGGACAAACAGGCTATGGGCTTCCTTCCCAACTGCATCTGGGAAAGGAAGTGGGGGGAAACAACCTACGGCATCTCGCTCGTTCCCTTGGGCGGCTATGTGAAAATGGCCGGCACGGTTCATCCCGACATCGAACGCTATCTCGACGGTGATCAGCCGGCGAAGGAGTCGGAGAAGAAGGACAACACGCCGTCGTTGCAGGAACAGGCGTATGGCGACATGGCGGCGCTTTACAAGAAGCCGTTCTGGCAGAAGGTCATCATTTACGGCGCGGGCGTTTCCATGAACATGGTGCTCGCGATGCTGGTGATGACGTTCATCTTCACCAAAGGCTTCGAGGACAACGCGCCGCTCCCCGCGAAGGTTGCATGGATCGCCGAAGATTCACCCTATGCGAACACGGCACTGAAAACCGGCGACAGCGTGATCGCAGTGAACGGCGTCTCCGTCGCGAATGCTGATGAACTCCTCTTCGCCGCATCTGTGCTTTCCGACCCCTTCATGATCAGCCTGCAAAGGCTCTCAGTGGCGAGCGATCTGATGCCGCTCCCTGCCGGCGGCCCCTTCAACGGCTCGCTTACGCTGCTGCTTAAAAAACCCGATGGGGAGCAGTACACGTACAGCATCCCCATCGATTCGGAATGGAAATGGACGGCGGATTTTGGAAGCACCTTCATCGCGAATCCCGCATACATCGACTTCGTGAACTTCAACACGCCCGCATCGAAGGGCGGACTGCAGCACGGGGATTTTGTGAAATCCATCGACGGTGTCCCGATCGTTGATTGGGGGCACATGCGCCACATCATTCGCAACTCGCCTGGGAAGACGTTGCACTTTGTGGTGAAAAGAAAGAACAAGGAATTGAAACTGGAGGTCACACCCTGGGAGGATTCAGACGCCAAGGGGATCGGCCAGATCGGCGTGATCCCCGGCAACCCGGAAAAAATCCGCGAACGTGAAAAATTCCGCGAGGCCCTCACGCAGGCACCCAAGCGCGTGTACATTCAGACGATCAACTACATCAGTAACCTGAAGCGATTGGGCAGGCGCGTGACGGAAGGCAACGTGACTGCGGTGCGGCGCGAACTGGGCGGCCCCGTCGGCATCGCACAAATTGCCTACAAGCTGGCGCAGAAGGGCTTCGATGATTGGCTGCGATTTCTGATCGGGCTCAACGTCGCCCTTGCCGTGATGAATATGATTCCGTTTCCCGTCCTCGATGGTGGGCATATTGTCTTCGCGATCTACGAGGCGATTGTCCGCCGTCCCGTTCCGCCGCAGGTGCTCGTGCCCGTCATGAACGGCGCAGTGTTATGTCTCATCGCGTTCGTCGTGCTCGTCACGTTCAATGACGTCATGAAATTGTTCAGCTAACACCGCCATGGTCGGAATTTTCTCCGTTGCGCTGATCTCGTCGCTCATCAGCTTTTTTTCCAGCCTCATGGAAGCGGCGCTCTATGCCGTGCCGACCTCGCGCATTCAGGCCATGGTGGATCAGGGAGTTACCGGCGCGAAGTCGCTGCTGCGCCTGCGAGAGCGTATTGACGAGGCGATCTCCGCAATCCTTACCTTCAACACCATCGCAAACACCGTGGGTGGTGCCATCTTCGGTGCGTTGGCAGGGAAGGAATACGGGGCCGAATCCGCGACCACCTACATCCTGATGGCGGTCTTCACACTTTGGATTCTGATCTTCTCCGAAATCATCCCGAAGACCGTCGGCGTCACCTTTGCGGACGTGCTCGCGCCGAAGCTGGCCTTCCTGATGAACTTTCTGATCTTCGCCCTTTATCCCTTCGTGAAGGCGAGCCAGTACCTGACGGCGCGCATCCGCAGCGCAGGCGCCGAGCGCAAGGCCATCACGGAGGAGGACCTGATTTCGCAGGCGAAGCTCGCGGCGGCGGAAGGCACCATCCAACCGGAGGAAGCGATTTGGCTGACAAACGCCCTCCGCCTTAATGACAAGACGGTGCATGACCTGATGACACCGCGCACCGTGGTCTACCTGCTGCCGGCGGAATTGCCGCTCTCCATGGTAAGCGCCCATTCGGAGCACTGGAAGCACAGCCGCCTGCCACTGTGCCGCAATCGCCAGCCGGACGAAGTCGTTGGCATCGTGTATCGCCGCGAGGTGTTTGATGCGCTGGCAAGCAAGGAGGATGATGAGCTGAAAACGATCACCCTCGAAAGCCTGATGCATCCCGTCGAATATGTTCCGGAAACTCTCACGGTGAATCAGGCACTGCAGCGGCTGGTCAAAGGCCGCGAGCACTTCTTCGTGGTGACGAACGAGCATGGCGGCTTGGAAGGTGTCATCACGCTGGAAGACGTGATAGAAGACCTCCTTGGCGTGGAGATCGTGGACGCGCATGATCAGCACGTGGATATGCAGGAATACGCGCGCCGCCTGGCAGAACGGCGACGCGCCGGCCCGTCCGCCCGCACACCGCAGCAACCCGAAGCCCCCACTCACGACGCAACAGGCGCCTAGCATGTACGCGCGGCGAGACTTCGCAGCGTCGTTTTTCCTCCTGCTCCCTGTGCTGGGTGGCGGCGCCGCGAAAGCGGACAACGCGATCACGACGCCGCAAGTTGTGGAAACCACGCCAACGCTCCAGCAATTCCACGTTTCCCCCGAACTCCCACGGATCGAAGTGCGATTTGACCAACCAATGACGCCGGGATCATGGTCCTGGTGCGGCGGCGGCGACCACTTCCCGGAGATCATCGACAAATCCTTCTTCCGCGACGAATACACCTGCGTCCTGCCGGTGAAATTGAAGCCGCAGACAACCTACATTCTCGGCATCAATTGCCCAAGCGCGCGGAATTTTCGCGGAGCGAATGGCCTGCCCGCGACCGCCATGCCGCTTGCCTTCGTGACAGGATCGGGAGCGGCAAACATCGCCGCCCGCAGCGACAACTACAGGGCGTGGGAATCGCTGACATCACAGTTCACCACAATTTATTCCTACTATGATCGCACGGGAACTGATTGGAAGAAGGTCTTCAACGACGCAAAACCGGCGATTCTGGAATCCCCCACGGTCGAGGACTTTGTGCTGCGCGCAGCGATGGTGCTCAGCCTCGCCGATGACCCTCATCTGGCCCTGAAAATGCCGGACGGCAACCGCGTCGGAACAAACCGCCGCCATGGGTTTTACAACGCCAATCAACAGGTGATCGAACGGGAATTCGCCCCGCTGACAAAACACAACAACCTCGTGTGGTCAGGCAAGCGCGGACCCGTCGGCTATCTGGCCGTCCATGGATGGAACAATGCGAACCACTTGATGGACCCCATTCAGGACGTGATGAAGGACATGAGCGGGACAACGCTCGCCTTGATCGTCGATGTGCGCGGCAACGGAGGCGGTGACGAAGACGAAGCCAGCCGCTTGGCGCGTTGGTTCATCGACCATGACGCAATGTACGCGAAGCATCGCTTCCGCAGTAGCACCGCGCCTGATGGCTGGGAGCCGCTGCGCGAACGCTGGATCGCAGCCAATCCCCCTGAGAAACGTTATCGCGGAAAGGTCTTCCTGTTGCAGGGAAGCGTCTGTCTCAGCAGCAACGAAGCATTCATCGAGATGATGAAACAGTCCCCGCGCGTGACAAGCATCGGCGCGACCACCGGCGGCAGTTCCGCGAACCCGCGCAGCTACGACCTGCCGAACGGCGCAAAGATCGTGATCCCGCGCTGGCAATCATTCTCCACTGACGGTGTACTTTTGGAAGGACGCGGAATTCCGCCCGATCTTCCCATCGACGGTGATTTCGGAAACAGCGACCCCGTGCTGGAGAAGGCGTTGCAACTGGCCGCAGAGGAAATGGCGAATCTTAAGCCGATGAACTCAAATTGATCCTGTGGGCAACACGCCACGAAAAAGGCCCGCCGTGTTCGCGGCGGGCCTGAATTCAATCCACTTCGGATTCGGGATCGTCGTCTTCCAATATTCGCACAAGGACCAGCGAGATGTTGTCGTGTCCTCCCGCTTCATTGGCCGCGCGGATCAGCGCCTGCGCCGCCTCCTCAAGGTCCGGCGTGTTGGTCAGCACCTGCTCCATGATGTCCTTGTCGATCATGCCGGACAACCCGTCGGAGCACAGCAGATACACGTCGCCGCTCTTCAGCGCGTGTGTCTTGACCTCAACCTCCACGTCCAGCTTGGTGCCGAGCGCGCGCGTGATGACGTTCTTCCAGCGATGGTTGCGCGCCTCCTCCTCCGTGATGATGCCACGCTCAAGCTGCTCCTCCACCCAACTGTGATCGCGGGTCATCTTCTCCATGTTGCCATCGCGCAAGCGGTACGCCCGCGAATCGCCAACGTGGGCGAAGCTGATCTTCTCGTTCGGCGCATCGAGCAACATGCTCACGAGCGTCGTCCCCATCCCGTGGTATTCGGGATGCTCCATGGACAACTTGCAAACGTCGCGGTTCGCCAGCTTCACCGCAGTGACGATCCGGTTTTCCGTGACGGTCAATTCCGGATTCGGCGGAATCGGCCACGAATCCGTGTCGCGCTGTGAATCGCGAAGAAACTGAACGATGGACTCAATCGCCTGACGGCTGGCAACCTCGCCGGCGTTGTGTCCGCCCATGCCATCGGCCACGATGAAGAGGCTCAGGCTGGGGACGACGGACAGCGAATCTTCGTTATGGGGGCGCTTCATGCCCCGGTCGCTTAGGCCAGCGGCCTGAATTTTCAACATGCTGCCTTGTGGACTCATATGTTGGTGCAGTCCCTACGGACGGGCCTCACGATGCCCGTATGAAGTCGGAACTTCCATAATCTCAATAATCCGCTCATGATCAAGTCCGCCACCGGTGCGTTGCTTCCCACCCCGGTCCACTGACAATCATCATGATTGGGTCCGTCACCCATGACTGAACAAGGTGCCCTTCGTGGCTGCAAGTGAAACAACCAACAGCAACGGAAATTGACACCGTTCTTCCAACCGACATCTAGCTTCTTGTGTCACATTGGCAAGCACCGTCGACTTCTGGGAACAAATAGGGACTGCTGAATGTCGGAATATCCGGGACAACTTCCGCCAGATCAGGAAAAGACCCTGATTCAGCGGGCCCGCGGCGGAGACGCCGGGGCGATGGATGCCCTGCTCAGCGCCCATCAGGACCGCGTTTTTCGCACGGCACTGGGGTTGTTGGGGGGGGATCAGGAAGCGGCCCTCGAAACCGCCCAGGAAGTGTTAGTGAGTGTTTTTCGACATCTTGACCAATTCCGCGGCGACAGCCGTTTTTCCACCTGGCTCTATCGCATGACCGTGAACTTCGCCAAGAATCGCTCCATCGCAGAAGGACGCAGGGCCGCCAGATTCGTTTCGATCGACAACTTCGCCAGCGATGAGGAGGAGGCCCGCCCCCGCGAGTTCGCCTTGGAGCGCCCTTCGCCACGGGCCCAGGCCGCCGGCGGCGAAATGATGGCAATCATGATGTCCCGCATTGATGAACTGCCGGAGGAATTCCGGGCCGTGCTGGTGCTCCGCTACATGGAGGACCGCAGCTATGAGGAAATTTCCGACGCTCTCGGCGTGCCACTGGGAACAATCAAGTCGCGCATCAACCGGGGACGATCGGAGCTTCGCAAACTGATGGCCGATGTGATGCCGGGAAAGGAGGGCACGCCATGAACGATCGCGAGAAATTTGAAGACCTGATCGGCGACTACGCGGAAGGCTCGCTCTCCCCCGCAAACGCAGAGGCGTGGAATGCCATGATGGCCGCCCATCCCGACTGGCGCGAGGAGGCGGAACAGGAACGCACTCTGGTGACGATGATGCGCAGCGTCGGAAAAATGCGCGCACCGGCCGGACTGAAGGCGGAGGTTCTGGCGGAACTTTCGAAGCCCGAATCCACAGCCGTGGTACCCGTAAAGCGGCGCGCGCTTTGGCAGATTGCCGCAGCCGCTGCGATTCTCGTCGCCGGAATCTTTGTCTATACACACAACGACGAGGTCTCCCTGAGGAAGCCCGCAACGCCGTCGGGACACGCGGTGATCGCGATGAACGACGAGCGCGTGGCGGAAGTCGCCCCCGCAAGCGCGGCCATTCCTCAGGAGTTGAAAACAGCAAAGGCCGAAACGAGTCTCCTTTCAAAGGAGAGCGATTCCCCGGCACCCGCAGCGGCCCCGGTCCCCGCAGCGGAAGCCGCCCTCCGCAACAAAGCGGAAGCGCGTGCCAATATGCCTGCGCGTGAAGGATCCTACACTTACCGCAGTGAGCCGCAAACTGCCCGCAGTGCGGGAGAAATGCCCTCCGCGCCCAGCAGTGGCGGAGAGGCAAAATCCGCTGCGCCTGCGACGAAGAGCTACTTCGCCAAACCAAAGCAGCCCACCGTGGCTCAGGAACGCGAGGACAACGTGGAGGTTGCGGGCAGCCTTGACACGCGCAAGCGCGAGCTGCTCGACGCCGCCTCAGAAAGCAGCGCAAGGCCGTTGCAGTCACAGCCCGATGCGGAGCAGTCGAAAAAATCGGACCTGAACAACTCCTCATCGCAGTTGAATTTTGCCCAACGCGACTTGCAGCAATCCGCCTTCCAATCCGGTGAACCGGCAATGACGCTGCCAACGCGCGAGCAGGTTCGCAGCGCCGTCATCGCCAAGACCGGCAAGGTGCTCCTCGACACGCCGTGGTACGAAACCGCCGTGGACTATCAGGACGAACACGCGATGGTGCCGGAACGCGCAACAGCGGCAAACGCGCGCTACATCGTGGCGCAGGTGCCAACGATCGAGGATGCGAAGCAAATTCCCGGTGCGGCAATGCTGCCGGCAGAATCCGCCGACAAATCCACTGCGCAGGACGCCGTGCGCCAGCAAACGCGCAACGTGCGCGTCGTCATTCCCTACGCGGCAACGCGTCGCGATGAAATGGAACTGGCGCAGCAGCAGGTCGCCGGGCTGATGGCGGCCACGCGCAGCGCCGATGACACCTCCTCTCCTGCTGAAGAGATGAAAGACACGGCCAAATCCAAGGCATCACGCCAGTTGGGCCTGCAGAGGACCGCTGCTTCATCGGAGGTGTTTGCAACCTTCGACGAATTCGACCAATGGATGCGCCGCAATAGAGCGCAGTTCCTCTTCTACACGTCTGTCAGGCGCACCGCATTCAGCGAGGAGACGAACGTGAAAACGCCCGTTCCCCTCCCATCGGCAACGGGAGAAAACCCCTTCACCGGCTTCCTTGTCTATTACTTCAAATCCGCGAAGCAGGCGGATGAAATCCTCGGCAGGCTTCCCGGCCTGCAGGGCGAGGGCCTGCGCGACATGGGGCTGGCGAACGCGGAACTCGTCGCGCAGCCCGACGGCGTGCGATTGATCATCCCCTACCGGATGGCGCTCCCGGAGGAGTAACCACGCACAATCACGTTGCGGGAATGCAATTGCGCAGCCTACAAGCGCGCATCGCCATGCACGTCCTTGTCATCTCACGCAGCTTCCCGCAGCATCGCCACGGCGGCATGGAACAACATGCGCAGGACGTGGTTGATGGCCTGATGGCGGCAGGCCATCGCGTGAGCGTGCTCACGACCCCCTTTCCCAGTGAAGAAAAAGCCGCTCCCCTTGCAGTGAACGGCGACCTGATCGTCCTCGGAAAAAAATCCGGTGCCTACGACCTTCCGTTCGTGAAGGATTTTTCACGGCGCGGCGCACGCGAGGTCGCACGGATTCAACCCGACATCATCCACGCGCAGGGCTTCGCAGGAATCGCGGCGGAGCGTTACCTTCGCGGCATCGCCCCCATCATCACAACGCTCCATGGAACCCTCTGGAGCGAAACGCCGCTGCGGGAAGGCGGAGGCGGAACGCTCCCCGACCTGTGGCGCTTCAAGCATCGCTTCATCTTCCAACCTCTCTGGAAAAAATTCCTCCAACGCGATCCTCAACTGATCGTTGATTCCCAATTCACCGTGAAGGAACTGGAACGCGAACTTCGCAGGCCGCTCAAGCACGCACCCACCGTCATTCCCCTGGGCTTTCAAATTGATCACATCGTGCGCGCAGCCACGGACCGCAAGGCCGCGCGCGCAAGCTGGGGAATTGCCAACAACCAGATTCTTTTCGCATCCATCGGACGACTGACGAGAA
>JADZDZ010000352.1 GCA_020850785.1 Candidatus Sumerlaeota bacterium
GGAGGAATGGGTGGATGTAATGCCCTACAAGCTGGTGAACCATGATGACCGGCTGCTGATCGATGTGAACGGGATGGGGTACACGCCGGAGCAAATCAGCGCGCTGATCATCAAGAAGCTGAAGGAGTCGGCGGAGGCTTTCCTTGGTCAGGAAGTGAAGCAGGCGGTGATCACGGTTCCCGCGAACTTTGATGACAACCAGCGCAATGCGACGAGCGAGGCGGCGCGGTTGGCGGGGCTGGAGGTGCTGCGGCTGATCAACGAGCCGACGGCGGCGGCGCTGGCCTACGGGCTTGGGAAGAGCACGTCGAACGACGAGACGATCGCGGTGTACGACTTCGGCGGTGGAACGTTTGACATCACGATTTTGGAAATCAGCGTCAAGACGTTTGAGGTGCTCACGACGACGGGTGACACGCACCTTGGGGGCGATGATCTGGACAACGCGCTGGTGAAGCTGATCGTGCAGGATTTCCAGAAGGCGCACGGGGTTGATCTGGCGAAGGACGTGGTGACGCTGCGGCGGTTGAAGGAAGTGGCGGAGAAGGCGAAGTGCGAGTTGTCCTCGACGAACAGCACGATCATCACGCTGCCGTTCATTGCATACAAGGACAAGACGCCGCTTCACCTGGAGCGCCGCATTTCGCGCGAGGAGTTTGAGGAACTGGCGGAGCCGTTCGTGAACCGGACGATTCGTTGCTGCAAGCGCGCGATCGAGGATGCAGGGCTTTCGAAGAAGGACATCAAGAAGGTGATCCTTGTCGGCGGTTCGACGCGTGTTCCGCTGGTGCAGGATGCGGTGGAGGATTTCTTCGGGATGCAGCCATTCAAGGGGATCAATCCCGATGAAGTGGTTGCGCTGGGTGCGGCGACGCAGGGTGGCGTGTTCTCCGGGAATATTCAGGAGGTGACGCTGCTGGACGTGGCTCCGCATTCGCTGGGCATTGAGGTGAAGGACGGGAAGTTTTCCCCGATCATCGACAAGAATGCGACGATTCCGATCAAGGCGGCGAAGAATTTCACGACGACGGAAGATGACCAGACGTTCGTGAACGTGCATATTTTGCAGGGTGAGAGCGAGGATTCGGCGGAGAACAGGAGCCTTGGGAAGTTCATCCTGACGGACATTCCTCCGCAGCCGCGGGGGCGTCCGCGCGTTCGCGTGACGTTCTTCGTGAATGCGGACGGCGTGATGGAGATTTCGGCGGAGGAGTTGACGTCCGGTCTGGCGAAGTCGCTGACGATTGTTCACAGCGAATTGGACGCGGCGGAGCGGAAGAACCGGAAGCGGGCGCGTCAGCGCAAGAGCGGCGGCGGCGGGAAGGGTTCGTCGAAGGAGAAGCGCTATGGAATGGGGGCGACGGGGGCGCCGACGGCGTTGTCTGATTCGTCATCCGCACCCTCGTTGAGGAAGCATGGCGCGGATGATTCGAGCATCACGCCGCTGGAGCCGCCGACGCAGGCGGAGGCGGAGGCGGTGCATAACAAGCAGCGCGTGAGCCGCGTGGAGGGCGTTCCGATGACGACGGCGGCGCCGGAGGGGCGGCGAATCAGTTCGGAGGATGTGAAGCGGCCGGCCCGTTCGGCGGACACGCAGGATGAAGGGGTGGCGTTTGCGGCGCCGCCGCGCTACACGCGTAGCGGACCGGCGGGCGTGGAGCCGACGAAGCTCCACACTTCCTCTTCTGTGACGGAGGCGGAGCAGCAGAATCTTCAGGTTCCGACGCCACCGTTGGCGGCTCCGCCGGATGACGAACACACATTCCGGATGGATTCGCAGTTGGATCAGGGAAAATCGATCCATGCGGACCAGACGGTGCAGGGTGGTTCGCGGGATATGCTTTTGAGTCTTGATATCAAGACGGACCTTCCCGTGGCGGTGGACCTTGAGGAGATTGAGTGGCCGGGGCTGATTGATTCGGCGATGGACCTTGCTGCAAGCTCGGATCTGTCACCCGACGCGCAGGAGCTTTATGGGAAGGCGCTGGATGCGTTGAATCGTGAGCCGTGGTCGGTGGATCCGCGCTATGGCGTGGTTCACGGGCGGGCGATTTTGCAGATGATGCTGGGGCGCGCTGATGAGTTTCGGGCGTCGATGACGCGGTTGAACGACAAGTTTGGCAGCGCGCGGCCCGACGCGATCACGGAGCTTTTCCACAAGGCGATCGACCGATTCCCGACACATGCGTCGCTTCGGCGCGACCGGGGGCGGTTGCGCGAGCTGCGGGGTGAGCTTGACGGGGCATCGGAGGATTTCGAGTACGCGAGCAAGCTGGACCCGCAGGAGACGGACAACCTGTCGCTGGAGCGTGTCTACAAGGCGCGGATAGCGAAGGGGAAGGACCCCGCAGCGCAGTTCAAGCTGGTGAAGATTTATCTGAAGTCGAATCGGGTGGATGAGGCGATCGAGATTCTTCAGGAGCTTCAGCACAACGACGCGTATGAGACGCGCGCGATGAAGATTCTGGGGCTGTGCCACTGGCAGAAGAACCTGCATTTTCTGGCGTGGCAGAAGTTCAAGCAGCTTCGACCGAACGAGGAAATTCGCGACATTCTGTATCGTCTGGCTTCGGATATGGAGGCGACGGGGCAGCTCAACAATGCGCTGATGGTGTATGAGCACATTGCTTCTGAAAGCCCTGATTATCGCGACGTGAACGCGAAGGTGAAGAAGATTCGCTACCGCATGAAGGTGCAGCAGGAGGAGGCGGACCAGAACAAGGGTTCGATCCTGGTGGATCCACGCTTCACGATCATCGAGGAAATCAATCGTGGATCGATGGGCATCATCTTCAAGGCGAAGGACAAGACGCTGGACGAGGTGGTTGCGCTGAAGATTTTGAACGACTACCTGACGGCGGATCCGGCGGCGGTGGAGCGCTTCAAGCGTGAGGCGCGCGCGGCGAAGAAGCTGAGCCATCCGTACATTGTTCGCATCCATGACATGTTCGAGACGGGGACGAAGCGTTTCATTTCGATGGAGTACATCGAGGGAACGGACCTGAAGCGGATGCTGAGCGAACGGACGGCGCTGAATGATGATCAGTTGGTGTACTACTTCCTGCAGATCTGCGATGCGCTGGCCTATGCGCACAAGTTGAACATCATTCACCGGGACATCAAGCCGGCGAACATCATGATCACGAAGCAGAACAACGTGAAGGTGACGGACTTCGGCAGTGCGAAGAGGCTGAAGAGCGATGATTCGACGAAGAGCGGAACGGCGGTGATTGGAACGCCGCTGTACATGGCGCCGGAGCAGATCACGGGCGAGGGGGTTGATCCGCGGAGCGACATTTATTCGCTGGGGATCATGATGTATGAGTTGGTGAGCGGACATCCGCCGTTCTACCTTGGGACCATCGAGTACCATCACATCCACACGCCGCCGCCGCCGTTGCCGGACAAGGTGACGGGGACGCTGCGGCGGGTGATCATGCGGTGCGTGGAGAAGAGCCCGGCGAACCGCTACCAGAGCGTGGATGAGATATTCGAGGACCTGAAGGACCGGTAAAAACCAAGGCCCCTATTGACCTGCTGCCGGGCGCCTCGGCCCAATGGCGGGGCGCTGGTAGCGCGTGGTTCATCCATCTCCTGATGCGGGTTGTCGTGCCTTTGAACATTCGTGGTTTGCTGATTCTTGTGGTGGCGCTGGGCGCGTTTGCGCTGACGGGGTGCGCGGCAAAGAAGCCGGTGCGCACCGTGCGGGTGGCGGTGTTGGATGGCAGGACGGACTTTGCGGTGCCGAAGGGTGGCGAAATTCAGGACGTGGGTTGGTGGTTCGGGGCGCGGGACCGTTACCTGTCGTCGACCCTTGGGATTATTCTGGGGGAGTAATTGACGACGGAGCTGGCGAAGGTGCCGGGGGTGGAGGTTCACCCGCGGGAGGACCTGCGCATCTACATGGCGCAGAAGGAACGGGCGCTGAAGCGGAACTATCCTCAGCTTGATTCGGCGGCGCGGAAGGACCTGCTGACGCAGCAGGACCCGGTGGATTTCGGGCGTTCGCTGAATGTGGACTACGTGGTGACCTCCGATGTGATCGAGGCGAAGACGGTGACAAACCGCACGTTTTCATTCTGGTACAGCACGATCGACGTGATCGTGCAGGTGTACGATGTCTCGAAGGGGGAGCTGGTCTGGACGCGGCCGTGGTCGGACACGGACATCCTGCGTTCGCAGGCCTCCATCGCGCAGGAGTGCGCGAGGAAGACGGCGCGAAAGGCGAGGAGCAGGGACGTGTTCCTGCTGACCGTTCCGCGCTGAGGTTGTTTGTATAGATGTCTATACGCTTGGGCCGCCTTCGCGCCCGCCCCCGCAGACCAGACAGGAGAATCGTTCTCTGGCACGCCGTTCCCGCAAGCCTCCGGTAACCGCAAGCGCCGCCGCGGCGCTGGCGGGGAAGGATGCAGGCGCGGGCGCGGCTCCGCCGCCGAAGCGCATCGTGCGGGTGTTGGTGGGCATCGCGCTGGCGGTGTTCGTGATCTTCGAAGGGGCGATGGTGGTGGTCTTCCACAGCGATGGCGAAATTCAGTGGCAGCGGGAATTGACGGACATTGACGCGGTCTTCCGCAGCGGGAAGGCGACGGAGGCGCGGGATCAGCTTCTGGCGTTCGGGGAACGCTGGCCGAAGGCGAAGCCGACGCGCGGATGGAACGAGAAGATGGGGCTGTACAGCGGGCGGGCGGGAGACTGGCAGGGAGCGGCGAAGTATTACGTGACGGCGGTGAATGCGGATTCGCGGAAGCCGAAGCTGCATGCGCTGGCGGGCGAGGCGCTCTACAAGGCGGGCGACAAGAAGGGCGCGGAGGCGATGCTGGCTTATGAGGTCAGGGAATTCGATCCGGGAACGGGTGATCTTGACCGGGCGAATTTCTACCTTGGGGTGATGCTGTTTGAGGAAAAGAAGTTGGTGCCGGCATTCCTGCATTTTCAGGCGATTGCGAATCGCGAGGAATGGGCGGCGCAGCTAAAGCCCTACTATGATGAAGTGAACAAGACGTATTTGCAACCCGCAAGGAAGCAGGCTGAAGTGACATCATGACGACTCCGAATTTTCCTTTTCTGCCGGACCACAATGACCTGATCGCGAATCGCTACCAGAAGGCGGAGGCGTTGCGCGCGGCGGGAATCAATCCCTACCCGGCGGACTATGATGTTGATCATTTGGCGGCGGAGGTTCTTGCGAAGAAGGATGAGTTGATTGCGTCGGGCGCGCAGGTGAGCGTGCTGGGGCGGGCGTTCACGATCCGCGCGTTCGGCAAGGCGGCGTTCTTTCACCTTCGCGACCGGAGCGGCCAGATTCAGGTCTACCTGAAGCAGGGGGTGTTGTCCGACGGGGATTTCAAGCTGTACAAGGAGTTCCTGGACGCGGGCGACCTTGTGGGGGTGAAGGGGAGGGTCTTCACGACGAAGACGGGGGAGACGACAATCGAGGCGGCGACGTTTTCGATCCTGACGAAGTCCGTGCGGCAGTTGCCGGAGAAGTGGCAGGGGCTGACGGATGTGGAGATCCGCTACCGCCAGCGTTACCTGGACATGATCGCGAATCCCGACGTGGTGGAGGTGTTCCGCTCCCGTTCGCGCATTGTTTCCGCGATGCGGCGTTTTCTGGATGACAGCGGATTCATGGAGGTGGAAACGCCGATGATGCAGCCGCTCTACGGTGGGGCGAATGCGCGGCCGTTCATGACGCACCACAATGCGCTGGACATGCCGTTGTACATGCGCATCGCGCCGGAGTTGTACCTGAAGCGGTTGGTTGTGGGCGGCCTTCACCGCGTGTATGAGATCAACCGCAACTTCCGCAACGAGGGGATTTCAACGCGGCACAATCCCGAATTCACGATGCTGGAATTGTATGCGGCGGGTTGGAATGCGCGGAACATGATGTCCTTCGTGGAGGAGATTGTTCGTGAATCCGCGCGGGGCGGGATGGGGCGGACGGAATTCACGATCTCCGGCGAGCAGGTGGATTTCGCGAAGCCGTTCGCACGTGTGCGCATGACGGACGTCGTGCGGAATGTGCTGGGTTTCGACATTGATTGGGACCTGCCCTTCGAGGAGGCACGCCGCCGGGTGGGGACGCTGGGGATTCCCTCCACGGTGCAGACGACGGATGCGCTGGTGATTTTCCTGTTCGAGGAGCACTGCGAAAAGACGCTGGTTCAACCAACGTTCATCATTGAATTTCCGAAGTCGGTGAGTCCGCTGGCGAAGTCGGGGGAGGGGCGCACGGAGGTTGCCGATCGCTTTGAGTTGTACGCGAACGGGGTTGAAATCGCGAACGGCTACTCCGAATTGAACGATCCGCGGGAGCAGTATCAGCGGTTCGAGGAGCAGTTGCAGCGGCGCGAGCGCGGGGACCTGGAGGCGGTGGGGCAGATCGACGAGGATTACGTGCGGGCGCTGGAGTATGGGATGCCGCCGACAGCGGGGCTTGGCATTGGAATTGATCGTCTGGTGATGCTGATGACGGGGGCGCAGTCGATCCGCGACGTGATCCTGTTCCCGCTGATGCGGCCGATGGCGGCGGAGCAGGTCGCGGCGCAGGAAGACGACAAATCAAAGTGAGCGCAACGACGACAGTCCGGAGGGCGGGAGTGCTGGCGTGGCTGGGCGGGCTGCTGGCGGACGTGTTGTTGCTGGCGCTGTTTCTGGCGCTGGGTCTGGCGCTGCTGAACATTCTGGTGGATGTGATTGTTTTGGTGGTGGGAATTTTCCGCACGGTGGAGGCGCACCGGCTGGCGGGGACGCTGACGCAGGAGGCCGCGAGGGCGATCGTCGAGCCAGGCCGCGTGAAGGGTGACGTGATTCATCTGGTGAAGTCGCTGGGGATGGCGCTGGTGGCGGCGCTGGCGTACTTTGGTTTTCTGCGCGCGCGAAGAAAGTACCTGCACCTGTTCGTGGAGGCGGGCTTCGAATCGTTCGTCAGCAAGCGTTACCTCGTGGCGCGCGAGGGTGGGAAGCTGGTGGGGTTGATCACCGTGGTGAGCGTGCTGGGCGTGGCGGTGGGAACGATGGCGCTGATCGTGGTGCTGAGCGTGATGGAGGGCTTCGACAGTACGCTGGTGAAGAAGTTCATGGGTGTGTTTTCGCACATCAGCGTGCAGGTTGATCCACGATACCTGAACACGCGGGTGATTCCCGAAGCGGAGGGGGCGCGCATCATGGAGGCGATGTCGCACAGGCCCTTCGTGAAGGGAGTGGCGCCGATTATTGACTATGAATGCGTGGTGAGGAATGACACGACGACGCCGGCGAATCGGCGGCTGGCGTTTGCGCTGATCCGGGGAATTGACACCGTTCGCGAGCCGACAGTGACGCAGTTCACGAGCTACGTGACGCAGGGCGAGGCGCTTCCGAAGGATGGCGAGGTTGTGATGGGGGAGCGCATCGCGCAGCGGCTGAACGTGTTCATCGGCGAGGAGATTGTCGCCATGGGTGAGCCGGTGCAGACGGCGAATCGCGTGGCGGTGAAGCAGGCGAAGCTGAAGGTGGTGGGATTGTTTTCCAGCGGCCTTTATGACGTTGATGACAAGTTCATGTACACAACGATCAAGAGCGTGCAGGACCTGCGGATGATGGAGGATGGCGGCTACGAGGCGATCCACGTGAAGGTGGACCAGCCGGAGATGGTGTATGATTACGGGCATCAATTGCTGCCGGATGTTCCGCGTGGCTACGGCTTCCGAACGTGGCAGGACATCAACCCGGATTTCTTTTCGGCGCTGTGGACGGAGAAGGTGGCAATGTTCATCATTCTGCTGCTGATCATCCTGGTGGCGGCGCTGAACATCATTGGAACGCTGGTGATGACGGTGGTGCAAAAGACGCGTGACATCGGCGTGCTGAAATCGATGGGCGCGACGAGTGGGATGATCATGCGGATTTTCCTGTGGCATGGTTTCCAGATCGGGTTGCTGGGCACATCGCTGGGGGTGGTGTGGGGGCTGCGGCTGTGCCGTTTTGTGGAGAAGGACATCGACAAGATTTTCAACCTGCCGGGCGGCGTGTATGGGATTGATCGCCTGCCGGTGATTGTGGAGCCGTCGTTGATCGCAACGTTGGCGGCGTGTTCGTTGGTGATTTGCGTGGTGGCGTCCCTAATTCCCGCGTGGCAGGCCGCGCGGTTACATCCTGTGGAAGCGTTGAGGTACGATTGAGATGCGTTTGTGCACGGTTTCGACGAAGAACATGGCGCCATTTTTCGGCGTGGACCTGAAGAGCAAGATTCTGCGCGTGAAGGAAGCGGCACAGGCGTTCGGACATTCGGATGCGGAAGTGGCGAAGATTTCCACGCTGCTCGATTACCTTCAGAATCTTCCGGTGTCGGAAAAGTTGCTGCGCGGGGTGTTGAAGAAGATCACGGAATCGCCGAAGCAACTGGCGCGGCCCGCGAGCGACGGTCAGCCGTTTCTGGTGGCTGCGGAGGAGGTGACGTGGCTTCCGCCGGTGCAGCGGCCGGGGAAGATTTTGTGCATCGGCATGAACTACCGCGATCATTGCGAGGAAAAGAATCAGGAGATTCCGAAGAAGCCGGTGGTGTTCAACAAGTTCGCGACGTCGCTGCTGGGGAATGGTGCGGAAATTCCGCTGCCGCTGAAGAGCGACAAGAACGTGGACTACGAAGCGGAGCTTTGCGTGGTGATCGGGAAGAAGGCGCGTCGGGTTTCCGCGAAGACGGCGATGAAGCACGTGGCGGGCTACACGGTGATGAACGATGTGTCGCTGCGGTCGATCCAGAAGGCGGAGCCGCAGTGGTCGCGGGCGAAGGGATTTGACGGAAGCGGTCCCTGCGGGCCGTGCATCGTGACGGCGGACGAGATTCCCGATCCCCATGCGCTGAAGATTGCGTGCCGCCTGAACGGAAAGCAGGTTCAGGGTTCGAACACGAGCAACCTGATCTTCAAGATTCCGGACCTGATCGCGTTCATCACGAAGCTGGTGACGCTGGAGCCGGGGGACATGATCTCCACGGGGACGCCGGGCGGGGTTGGTGCGTATTCAAATCCGCCGCGGTTCCTGCAGCCGGGGGATGTGGTGGAGGTGCAGATCGACCGACTGGGAATCCTGAGGAACAGTTGCGTGAAGGGATGAGGCGGGGGTCACTTCGCGCTGAGTGAAATGCCGAAGACGGCGGGTGCGAGCAGCCAGATGACGAGCGTGGTGAGCAGGATGCCGGCGATGTTGATGATGAAGCCGACGCGCACCATGTCCTGCATGTTGACGCGGCGCGTGCCGAAGACGATGGCGTTGGGGGGCGTGCCGACGGGGAGCATGAAGCCGAGCGAGGAACTGATGGCGGCGGGAATCATGAAGAGGATCGGGTTGAAGCCCATGGCGCTGGCGTTGGCGGCGAAGATGGGGAGGACAACCTGGGCGGTGGCGGTGTTGGAGGTGAGCTCCGTGAGGAAAGTGACAACGGTGCAGACGCCGAAGACGATGATCATGGGATGAACGTCGCGCAGGCCGCTCATGCGCTCGCCGACCCAGAGTGACAATCCTGATGATTCAAAGGCCGCCGCGAGGGCGATGCCGCCGCCGAAGAGGAGGACGACGCCCCAGGGAATCTTCTCGATGGCGGATTCCTCCAGAATCCTGCGGGAGCCGGCGCTGCGGGAGGGAATGAGGAAGAGCGGGATCGACAGGGCCATCGCGGCGGTGCCGTCCGACAGGAATTTTTTGTCGGGAAAGAGCGATCCCCAACCCTTGAATCCAATTTCGTCGATGTTTGATCGCGTGATCCAGAGCAGCGCGAGGATGGCGAAATCAATGGCGACGACCTTTTGCGGCCACGTCATGGGGCCGAGGGCATCGTATTCCCGGCGGATGATGGTTTCGTCGATGGTGCCCAGATTTTGCGTGAGGCGGAAGAAGATGGTGAGGATTCCCCAGGCGGCGAGCATCATCGCAACGGCGAGCGGCGTCGCGAAGGAGGCCCACTGCATGAAGGAGATGGGCTCGGCGTTGGGGAACTGCTTCCCGTAGATGCCGAAGAAGACCATGTTGGTGGGGGTGCCGACGGGCGTTGCGATGCCGCCGATGCTGGAGGCGTAGGCAATGCCGAGCAGGAGCGCCGCGCCGTAGCGTTTTACGATTCCGCCGCCGGCGATCTCGTCAAGCTTCAGCAGGATCGCGATGCCGATGGGGACCATCATCATGGCGGTGGCGGTGTTGGAAATCCACATGCTGATGAAGCCGGTGGCGACCATGAAGCCCAGCAGCAACATGCGGGGCTTGAGGCCGAACCAGAGCAGGATGCGCAGGGCGATGCGGCGGTGCAGGTTCCAGCGCTCCATGGCGATGGCGACGAGGAATCCGCCAAGGTAGAGACAGATCACGTCGTCGAAATACTTCGTGGCGACATCCTTCGCGGTCATGATGCCGAGCACGGGGAAGAGCACGAGCGGCAGCAGTGAGGTGACGGCGAGCGGCAGCGCGTCGGTGATCCACCAGACGGACATGAGCACGGCGACGGCGGCGGTGCGGGTGATGCCGGGGCGGGCGGGGTCGATGTCCGCAAACAGCAGGACCAACAGGGCGATGGCGAGGCCGCCCCACAGGCCTATTTTCTGGTGCAGGCCGGTGGGCTCGTTCGACGATGAGGATTCTTCGCTGCTCATTTCCAGCGATCAAGAAGGGGCGGTTGGATTGCCGCAATTCAAACTCTTGGAGCGGAAGAAAAAATGCCACGACGCGGCGGTGTCAGGTTGTTTGCGGGTCTGACAACAGCGGGGCGGTGGCGGCTCGCGATTTGTTTTGCGCGGCGGCGGCATTCGCATCCAGCACCGGCGCCAGATGCCACAGGGCGATGGGCACAAGGAAGTGGGACGCGCGCAGGAGCACTTCGTAGCCGGAGAGCGGTCCGTTTGCGGTGACGCGCGAGAGAGCGGTGACAAGGCCCCACGTTGCCATCTCCATGAGGAGCCAGCGCCAGCGGCCGAACATGAGGAGGATGCCGACGATGACATCGACGACGCCGATGACCTTCAGAGCCTGAACGGCCTGCCACTGCGACGGGCGATAGCCGATCCAGCGGTTTGCGCTGCCGATGATGAGATCGATGAATCGCGGATGTTCGTAGAGCGCCTGCAGGCCGTGGGAGATGAAGACAATGGCGACGCCGACGCGCATGATCCAGGCGCTTGCGGGATAGCGGAAGCCGTTCCATCGCGCGTCGCGGGGAAGGGCGATGAAAATGGCGAAAGCAAAGGGGAGCAGGTAGCGAAGCGACGAGGTCCAGTAGACCCAGGAGATGAAGGGCGAGCCGCCGAAGCGATACTGGGCGACGACCTCCAGCGTTACCGCGCATCCAATGGCGAGCGATGCGATGACGGTCGGGCGAATGAGCAGCGTGAGCCCGATTGCGAGGAAGAAGGCGATGACAATTTTTTCAATGAGGGCGACCTTCTGCGGATCGCAGTCCCATTCCATGAATGCGATGTTGCCGATGGCGGTGCCACCGCTGGCGGCAATGATCCAGGCGATGCCGCACAGGTGCATGACGATGGCGATGCGCATCAGCCACGAGGCGATTTCCACGGCGCGGGACTTTGCCGCATCGTCGTACTGTGGTGCGACGGTCATATCTTCATTTTGGCGGCTTCCGCCGCGAGCGCAGCGAGGTCGCGTGGCTTGGCGGTGAAATCATCGAGCACCTCGCCTTCCATGCCGATGGCCTGCACGCGCATTTGATCCTTGGTGAACTTGATGGTGTGGACGTGGTGTGCGGACTGCGCCATGCCGGGGGGCTGAAGCCACCAGCGATTTGTGTCGGGCTTGCGTTGCGGTACGCCAAGGCCGCCGTCGCCAAAGTAGACGATGCCGTTCTTGGGATCGATGGCGGAACTGCGAATGGGAACGGTGCGCTTTAGCGCGTGGTCGTGGGATTCGTAGGCGATGTCGATGTTGTTCTGCTCAAAGAGGGGAACCCAGTTGCCGCGACGCCCGGCGCCGTCCTGCACGTCGCGAACGCTGGAGAAGGCGGGGCGGTGGTAGATGGCGAAGAGCCATCGATTCTTTTCGCGCATGGGGGGAAGCTCGGCCTTGAGCCAGTCGCGCTGGTCGCCGGCGACGCTGATTTCCGTGTTAAGCGTGACGAGGCCGACGCGCGAAGAGAGCTGCGTGGAGTAGTAATAAGGAGTGTCGAGCGTTGGGTAGGCGAACATTTCCTCGAAGCCAACGGCGCTGTCGTGGTTGCCGCGGGTGGGAACGATGGGGAGCAGGCGGCCTGCGGGGGTGGTGGTGAGTTCGTGATCGGTGAGCCAGCGTTCGATGTGGCGCCACTGGGCGGTCATGCAGTAGTCGCCACCGTGGACGAGGCAGGTGATGTTGTTGGCTTCGTCGGCGAAGAGTTTTGCCATGCGCTCATTCATTTTGCGGCGATCGACGTGGACGGTGGGCGTCTCCTTGCCGAGGCGCGAATCACCACCGGCGAGGACCATGAAATCGGCGTCGTCGGCGGGAGCGGTGCGGAAATGGAATTCACGGGAGGCTTTGTCGTCGCTGGCGAACACGACGTAATAAGTGGTGTTGGGCTTCAGGTTGGTAAGGTGGACGTGGTGGTAATAGCCGGGCTTGGCGTACTGCTCATCAGCCTGCACAAAGTTGTACCGGCCATCCTTGAAGGTGGCCTGTTTTTGCGCGTAGGTTTCCAACTTCCCGCCGCGGGATTCGGTGTCGTAGTAGACGCGGTGATCCTTGCCGGGTGTGCGCGTGGTCCAGGAAAGGACCGCCTCCGTGGAGGGATTTTTCATCCAAGTGACGCGTTCGTGGAAGGTGGGGCCTTCGGGGCCCTGTTCGGGAGGGCGACCGCCGGGGACGTTCGGGGCGGGGGCTTCCTGCGATGCGAGCCAGAGTGGTGCGGCGACGGTGAGGAGGGTGCCTGCGATGACGAATTGGCGTCGGGATATTTTCATGAAGGGGATTCTTGTTCGGGTGATGTGCTGCGTTGCATATGCTGCGGCGCGCGGCGCAATGCAAGGGGAGGAAGGGACGGGAGGTTACAATTCGCGACTGATGGTGCGGAGGATGCGAAGGCCGGAGACGCCTGCGCGCAGCGTGGTCGGTGATGTGAGCGCGGCGGGAAGATATAGCGTGTCGCCGAGGCGGAGTTGCTCCGTCCAGCCTTCGCCGAGGAGTTCGCCACTTCCTTCAACGACGTTGATGATGGCGCCGGTGTGATGGGGGAGCGGCGCGGAAAGGACGCCGCCGGGCACAACGTCGCAGCGGGTGATGGAGAAGAATTCGTTCTCGAAGGTGGATGATTCGCCTGCGGAGCCGATGGAGCCGAACTGCCTCAGCGCCACGCGCGCGTCGCGATCCCAGTCGGTGACCTGCAGGGATTCGTCGATGTGAAGCTGTCGCGTGGGTTTGCGATCCCAGTCATGAAGACGAAAAGTGGTGTTGGAGGACTGCTGGATTTCGCAAACGAGTGTGCCGGCCATCATGGCGTGAACGGTGCCGGGGGGGAGGGGAATGAAGTCGCCGGTTTGGAGACTCCATTCCTGAAGGGTCTCGCGAAGGGAGTTCCGCGCGATGGCGGCGCGGACGGCGGACTCGCTGATGCCGGGTTTGTATCCGGCGATGATGGTGGTGCGTGGTTCGGCCTGCATGACGTACCAGCATTCGCTTTTGCCGCGATCGTCATGACGCTGCGCGCGGCACCATTGGTCGCTGGGGTGGACTTGGATGGAGAGGTCCTCGGCGGCGTCGATATACTTGACAAGGAGGGGATAGCGGGCCGGGGCGGAGTCGCGGCCGATCATCGGGCGGGGATGGGCGCGCAGGATTTCGCCGAAGGCTTTGCCGCTGAGCTCAGGATGGTGGGAAAGGACGCGCGAGGGGCCGTCGGGATGGTCGGAAAGCTCCCAGGACTCGCCGTAGGGGCCGCCGGAGGGGGGGAACTGCTTGCGAAGGAGGGTCTGGAGCTTGGTTCCACCCCAGGGGCGTTGGGAAAAATGGGGCGAGAGGCGAAGGGGCTGCTTGAACATGTGAAGCGGTTATAGGCTAAGGCTTGATCGGTGATAGGAAAAAGCGACGGGAGGGGGAAGGAAAGATGGTGTACTATATATGGCACTTTGATATATCAAAAAACGCTATTAGGGCACAATCTTTGACTTCTTTGATGGGCGAAGGGCAAAAAAATGGCGTTTTTAGGGTCATTTGCTTAGCTTCTCCGGCGGCTTTGCTGATGTTGTCGGGGAAGCGCGCTTGGAAAGGATTGTGCACCAGGGCATAAAGACGTTTGTTGCCATTGGTTTTACCACGCGTAACGGGTTGATCTGGGAAAACTGGGCTTGCAGTTTGTGAATTTTTTCACAAACACTGCTGGCAGGTTTTGACAACGTTGGCTCGCACGTCCTTACCATCGCAGACCATGAAACGCTTGGCAGCAATGACCGAATGATTCGTCAGTATTGGAGAGTTTTCGCCCTTACGTTCGCCATCATGTTGGTGGGCGCCTACCAATTGTACGGCGTGTTTTCGAACAAGGGGTATGAGCCGGTTCAGCCGATCAACTACAGCCATGTGCTTCACGCGGGTGTGATGCAGATGGAGTGCCTGTATTGTCACAATCAGGCGGAGAAGGGCCCGAACGCGGGCATTCCGGGACTGGATGTCTGCATGGGGTGCCATGCGGTCGTGAAGACGGACAGTCCGGAAATCCAGAAGATGGCGAAATATTATGCGGAGGGTAAGCCGGTTCCGTGGGTGCGGATTCATCGGCTTCCCGACCATGCGTATTTCAGTCACCGCTGGCACGTTGAGGCGGGGGTTGCCTGCCAGACCTGTCACGGCCCGGTGCAGAACATGCCGGTGGTTCACCAGTGGACGAAGCTGGAGATGGGCAAGTGCGTGGAGTGTCACCGGCAGGAGAACTACGCGGGGCAGATTCATCACCCTGCGACGTTCCACGAGCCGGAAGTGACTGCGGCGGAAGTGGCGGAGGCTCCGAAGGGGCTGACGCTTGAGGGCGCGGAGGAGGACCCGCAGTGGGCGAGCGCGGTTTCGGAGTTCAAGAAGTACCACGACGCCAAGTCACTTTCACCGGATGACACGAAGGTGATGTTGGCGCGGCTGAAGCAGTACCAGAACGACATTTACGAGCACGGCCGGCAGTACCAGACGCGGGGCAAGAATGCGTCCATTGAGTGCAGCACCTGCCACTACTGAGAGATAGCGGAACGTGACGACGGAACATAATCACAGCCATGACCACGTGCATGATGACGCGCCGGATGCGGCAATGACGGCGCCGCCGCTCTATTGGTCCACGCTGTCCGAGTTGGATCAGGACGGGGAGTATCGCGCGCGCGTTGGGGAGGAATTTTATCCCGAAGCGAAGCCGGAGCGTTTCTTCGAGGTGGCGGGGGATGAGGAGAAGATTGTCTCCCCCTTCAGTCGGCGCACGTTCCTGAAGTTCAGCGCGTTCTCGGCGCTGGTGGCGGCGGTGAGCGGCTGCGAGCGCCCTGTGCAGAAGGTGCTGCCGTACGTTGCGAAGCCGGAAGAGATCAACTACGGCGTTGCGAATTTCTATGCGTCAACGTGCCGCGAGTGCGCGGCGGCGTGCGGCCTTTTGGTGAAGACGCGCGAGGGGCGCCCGATCAAGCTTGAGGGGAATCCCGATCACCCGATGAACCGCGGGGCCTTGTGCGCGCGGGGGCAGGCGGGTGTGCTGAACCTTTACAATCCCGACCGGCTGAAGAGCCCCGTGCGCGCGCAGCGCAAGGGGAACCTCGTGGAGGCGTCGACGAACGGCTTCGCGAAGATGGCGGAGTTTGACAAGGAGATCGGGGCGGCGATCGCGGGGACGCGGGGACGGGTGGTGTTGTTGACGCCGACGATTTCGGGTCCGTCGAACGAGCGGTTGATCAAGGATTTCCTGTCGGTCACGACGAATGCGCAGCACGTGATGTATGACGCGCTGGAGACGGGCGAGGAGCGCGAGCTTTACAATACGGTGTTCAGCAAGCCTGTGACACCACGTTACCGCTTCCAGAATGCGAACGTGGTGCTGAACCTGGGCGGCGATCCGCTGGGGCAGCACGTGTCGCAGTCGGAAATCCAGCGTGACTGGGCCGCGAAGCGGGCGCCGAACGCGGAAGGCGGAATGTCGCGCGTCTATACGTTCGAGCCGGTGCCGACGCTGTCGGGCATCAATTCCGACTATCGCCATGCGGTGCGCCCGGCGGACCTGTTCCGCGCGGGGCTTGTGATCGCGGCGCTGGTGTACAAGCAGTTGAAGGCTTCGTCGGCGGCGAACGCGGTGGTGAAGAACGCGGACACGGAAAAGCTGCTGGGCGGGGTTGATGCGGAGTCGCTTGCGCAGGAGACGGGCATCGCGCTGAAGGAGTATGAGCGCGTTGCGAAGTCGCTGGTGGATGCGCCGACACGGAGCATTGTCTATACAAAGGGCGCGGCGGCGGACACGGCGGATGCAAAGAACCTGCATCTGCTGGGCATCCTGATGAATGCGATGCTGGGAAATTACCAGAACACGATCGACACGATCGTGACGACGTCGAAGCAGTCGCTGGGCAGCACGGCGGCGATGCAGCAGTTGGTGTCGGACATGAATTCGGGCGCGGTGGAGGTGTTGATTTTCCACGGAGTGAATCCCGCCTACACCCTTCCGAAGAGCGTGGGCTTTGCGCAGGCGCTGGCGAAGGTGAAGCTGGTGGTTTCGCTGAACCTGATGATGGACGAGTCGGCGTCGCTGGCGGACATTGCGATTCCCGCAGTGCATGGCCTTGAGAGCTGGGGCGATGCGGAAGCGCAGACGGGCGTGTACAGCATGCAGCAGCCCGCGATTAACCCGATTTTCGGCGAAACGAGCGCCGATCCGACGTTCGCGACGCGCGCCTGGCAGGAATCGTTGATGGCGTTCATGGTGGCGGCGGGCAGCCCGGTGTTCCGCCGGGTGCCGTCGAAGGCGGACATCCAGCGGCTGATGGAGGATCAGGGGACGACGGACACGTTGAAGCTGGATCCGAAGTCGCTGCAGCCCTACAACATCACGTGGTACGACTACATTCGCGAGACGTGGCGTGATCAGATTTACGCGAGGACGCCCTTCGCGTCGCCGACGTTTGAAGCATTCTGGACGACGCTGGTGCAGACGGGCGTGCTGGACACGGTTGGCGCGCAGTCGCGCAATGGGGCTCTGGCGGCGCCGAACATCAATCCCGCGTTGATGGGATCGATCGGCGCGCCGGCGAAGTCGGAGGGGCTGACGTTCGTGGCGCAGCCGTCCGTGGTGCACGGCGATGGTTCGTCGATGGTCAACCCGTTCCTGCTGGAACTGCCGGATTCGGTGAGCAAGGTTTGCTGGGACAACTACGCGAGCATCGCGCCTTCGCTGGCGAAGCAGCTCGACGTGGAGGACGGCGAATACGTGAACGTGACCGTCGGGTAAACGACGGTGAAGGTGCCGGCGTATATACAGCCGGGCGCGCACAAGGATGTCGTGAGCATCGGGCTTGGGTGGGGACGAACGGGAATCCACGGGGCGCTGGGCGAAGGCATCGGCGTGGACGTGTTCCCGCTGGTGGAGGCGACGCGGACGTCGCTGGTGACTTCGGGACGTCAGGTGAAGATCGAGAAGGCGGGCGGCCGGACGAAGCTGGCGAACATTCAGGGGCACAATTACCTCTACGTGCCTTCCTACGCCGGGATGATGGTGAACAAGCGGGTGGGCGAGGTGCCGGAAGGGGCGTCGCGGAACGAGCAGGGAACGGCGGTCTGGGAACGGCCGATCATTGCCGAGACGACGTTGAACGAGTGGAAGGAGAACCCGTCAAAGGCGTATCCGAACCACGTGGAGCAGAACGGCCTGCCGAAGTCGGTGTGGCTGCACAAGCACAAGTATGAGGGGCACCACTGGGGCATGATCGTGGACCTGAACGCGTGCAATGGCTGCAATGCGTGCATGGTGGCGTGCTCGGTGGAGAACAACGTGCCGGTGGTGGGGAAGGCGGAGGTGTTGAAGGGACGCGAAATGTTCTGGATTCGCATCGACCGCTACTACCGCGGTGATCGTGAGAATCCGGATTTCGTGCAGATGCCGCTGATGTGCAACCATTGCGGAAATGCGCCGTGCGAAACGGTGTGCCCCGTGATGGCGACGATGCACAACGATGAAGGCTTGAACGTGATGACGTACAACCGATGCGTGGGCACGCGCTATTGCGCGAACAACTGCCCGTACAAGGTGCGTCGTTTCAATTTCTTCCAGTACAGTGACTTCCGGATGGGTCGCCAGGATGGGCGGGAGCGGGTGTCGCCGCTGGAACTGGTGTTGAATCCTGATGTGTCTACGCGCACGCGCGGCGTGATGGAGAAGTGCACGTTCTGCGTGCATCGGATTCGCGCGGCGAAGGACAAGGCGCGCGAGGAGGGTTCGCCGCTGAAGGATGGCGAGTTGCAGACGGCCTGCCAGCAGACGTGTCCGGCGAAGGCGATCCACTTCGGTGATCGGAATGATCCGAACTCTGTGGTGGCGAAGCTGTGGCAGGACCCGCGGAACTACGGGTTGCTGGAGGATTTGAACACGGATCCGTCGGTGCGCTACTTTGCGCTGGTCCGCAATCGGGACGAGGCGTCGCCGTATCGTTCGATGTATCAGGCCCATCACGTGGATCATCACGGTGGCGGGCACGGCGAGGCGGCGGGCCATGGTGAGTCCGCGTCGCATGAGAAGAAGGAAGGCGGGGCGCCGGCGGAACATGCGCCCGCGAATTCTAGGGGACACTGAGCACGAGACAACCGGGTGAAGCGATGAAGCTGATGGCGCAGGAACAACTAGACGAGAAGAACCTTCTAAGCCCGTCGATCCGCATGGAGCACGTGACGCAGGATGTGCTTGCGCCAATGGGTCGCTTCCCATCGGCGCCGTGGCACATTGCGTTCGGCATCGCGCAGTCGATGATTCTGTTCTTTCTGGTGCCGGTGGCGTACCAGATGTTCATCGGGTTGGGCAAGTTTGGTATCATGAACCCGGTGGGCTGGGGCGTTTACATCGTGGACTTCGTGTTCTGGGTGGGTATCGGCCACGCAGGCACGCTGATTTCGGCGATTCTGTTCCTGTTCCGCCAGAACTGGCGCACGGCGATCAACCGTTCGGCGGAGGCGATGACGATTTTCGCGGTCATGGTGGCGGGATTGTTCCCGCTGGTGCACGTGGGGCGCACCTGGGTTGCGTACTGGCTGGTGCCCTATCCGGCGGAACGTATGCTTTGGGTGAACTTCCGCTCGCCGCTGTTGTGGGACGTGTTCGCGGTGACGACGTATTTCACGGTGTCGCTGCTGTTCTGGTATCAGGGTTTGATTCCCGACTGGGCAACGGCGCGTGATCGTGCGAAAAACAGGTTCTTCCGGACGCTTTACAGCATCCTCAGCTTCGGGTGGACGGGTTCGACGCGCGATTGGAATCACTACGAGCGGGCGTACCGGCAGTTCGCCTTCCTGGCGACTCCGCTGGTGCTTTCGGTGCACTCGATCGTGTCGTTCGACTTTGCGGTGTCGCTGATTCCCGGCTGGCACACGACGATCTTTCCGCCGTACTTCGTGGCGGGCGCGGTCTTTTCGGGCTTTGCGATGGTGGTGACGCTGCTGGTGATCATGCGCAAGCTGTACGGGCTGGAGCACTACATCACGATGAAGCACCTGGAGTTGATGAATCAGGTGATTCTGGCGACATCGCTGATCGTGGGTTATTCCTACGCGTCGGAGTTCTACATCGCGTGGTATTCAAACCACGAGTATGAGCAGTTCCAGTTCCTGGACCGACCCTTCGGCGTGTACAAGTACTGCTTCTGGACGATGATAACCTGCAACGTGATCATTCCGCAGTTGTTCTGGTCAAAGAAGATTCGGACGAGCATTCCGGTGATGTTCGTGATTTCGATCTTCGTGAACATCGGCATGTGGTTCGAGCGCTTCAATATCTTCATTATATCGCTGCACGACGACTTCCTTCCCGCAAGCTGGGGAACGTACTGGCCGACGGCGTGGGATATTTCGGTGACGATCGGGTCCTTTGGCGTGTTCTTCACGCTGTTCCTGGTGTTCAGCAGGGTGTTCCCGACGCTGGCGATGGCGGAACTGAAGGCGACACTGCCTTCGCCCTCGAACGGTTCGCGGCTGCACGCGCATTCCGAATCGGATGATCATCACGGTGTTCCCGGCGAGAAGAAGCAGGCGCCGGCGCTGGCGGAGGTGCACTGATGGCGCGGATTCAGGTTCCCTGCGTGATGGGCTTTTATGACGATGCGCACGACCTGCTGGACGTGACGGAGCGGGCGCGGACGGTGGAGAAGTTCGAAAACCTTGATGCCTACACGCCATACCCGATTCACGGGATGGAGGACGCCCTTGGGCTGAAGCGTTCGTGGGTGAGCACGGCGGCGCGTTTTGCGCTGCTGGGCGGCTGGGGACTGGGCTTCCTGTTCCAGACGTGGACGTCGGCGGTGGACTGGCCGATAAACATTGGCGGCAAGCCGTTCGTGTCGTGGCCGGCGTGGATTCCCGTGACGTTCGAGTTCGGGGTGTTGGTGGCGGCCTTCACGAACCTGCTTTGCATGTTCTACGCGTGTGATTTGTATCCGCGCCCGAAGACGGTGGTGCTGAGCAAGCGCATCACGAACGACCGCATGGTGCTCGTGATTCCGACGAAGGGTGAGGAACAAGAGAAGCGCGCGGTGGATTTCCTTACCGCGAACAAGGCGCTGAAGATCAAGATCATCGACGGATTTGACAAAGAGAAGCAGCGGTTGATTTTCCGCGCGGCTCCGGTGGTTGGGGAGGTCGCGTGATGAGGCGGGTGATGGATTCCTTCGTGGCAGCAGGTGCGCGGCGGGTGGTTCGCGGTTGGAGAATGGCGGGCCTGTGCGTGCTGATGGGAATGGCGGTGGTTGTCCTCGGTGCCTGCAAGCCGAACAAGGAGCGGCGGGAGATCGAGTGGATGCCTGACATGTATCGCAATCAGGCCGTGAAGCCACAGGAGGAAAATGACTTCTTCAAGAGCGGTTCGGGGATGCTGAATCCACCGGCTCACACGGTTCCCGTGGGTTTCACGCGCTATCCCTATCGCATCACGGAAGGCGCGAAGGCGGGCGAGGAGTTGGTGAATCCGCTGCCGCGAACGCGCGAGGTGCTGGAGATCGGCCGGAAGTACTACAACATCCATTGCATCGTGTGCCATGGCCCCGTGGGGAGCGGCGATGGGCTTGCGACGCTGGCGAAGCGCGAGGTGGGGATGCCGGTGCCTCCGCAGCTTTATTCGGAGAAGATTCGGACGACGTGGAAGGATGGACAGATTTATCACACGATCACGATGGGTCAGGGGCAGATGCCTCCCTATGCGTCACGCATTGAGCCGATCCATCGCTGGGCGATTGTGCATTACGTGCGGGCGTTGGGCGAAGCAGGGGCGCCGACGGCTGATGACCTGAAGGTCGCGGAGGAGAAGGGGCTGAAGGCGAAGGACGAAGATGCAAAGAATAGCACGCTCATCCCCGGTGGGCGTCGCGATTTCCAGGCAATTTACAGGCTTCCGAAGGATACGAAGTAACGACGATGCACGGACACCGTATCGAACAAATCGAGGACAAGGCGCCGCTGCAGA
>JADZDZ010000353.1 GCA_020850785.1 Candidatus Sumerlaeota bacterium
CCATGTCCACCACGTCCGGAGTTTCCGGCAAATCCGCGATGGACTTGTAGACCTGACGGCCGTCGATCTCCTTCAGGCGCGGATGAATCGGATAAACCGAATAGCCCAAGTCCACCAAATGACGAAAAATCCGATGCCCAAATCGCGATGGATCGTCGTGGGCGCCAACCACGGCCCAAGTCTTCATCGCCGCAGTCTTCCTGATCAATTCACTGCTCATGTTCCTGCCTCCGTCAATGCCTCTGAAACAGGCAATGCCGCGCAATATTCCAACAGCACATTGAATGCCTCAACGGGCGTTACGTCCTGCTTCACTGTGAGCACAATTTGATCGAAGGTGTCCGCATGGGCGGAAATGATTTTCGGAACCTTGCCCACCGCGTCGCCGAACTCCTTCTCGCGTTCGCGTGCCTGGGGATGAATCAGCGTCAGGCGAATCTTGTTCTGGCTTTTCCGGATGGCCCCGAAATGATGAGGCTGCGACAAAATGCGAACGCGATAAGTCTGCATCAGGTTCGCCGCCGGCTCCGGAAGGTCGCCGTAGCGATCCTTCATCTCCGCGTGGGTGTCCTCCAAATCCTTCACCGTGCGCGCCGACGCCAGCCGCTTGTAGAATGTCACGCGTTGCGCCTCCATCGGGATAAAATGCGGCGGAAGGAACGCGTTGGCATCCCACTTCATGTCCACGTCGTGAAATGCCGGCGGCAGGTCGCCGCGCCGTTCGCGAACGCGATCCTCCAGAAGTTCGCAGAACAACTCGAACCCAATTTCCGAAATCGCACCGTGCTGTGCCTTTCCAAGAATATCACCGGCACCACGAATTTCCAAATCGCGCATTGCGATGGAGAAACCGACGCCCAATTCCGCAAATTCCTCGATCGCGGCAAGGCGCTTCACCGCGCTCTCCGTGATCGCGCGCCCCTGGGGAACAATCAAATAAGCATAGGCACGGCGCTTCTCGCGCCCCACGCGACCGCGCAATTGATACAACTGTGATAATCCGAATGCATCCGCGCGATTAATGATAATCGTATTACAATTTGGAATATCCACGCCGCTTTCGATGATGGTTGTCGAAATCAAAATATCAAACTGGCGGTCGATGAACTTCAGCATCGTTTCCTCCAGTTGATTCTCGTCCATCTGGCCGTGCGCGTAGGTGATTCGTGCGTGAGGCACGATTTCCTTCAGCCTCCGCATCACCTCCTCAATTGTGGCAACGCGGTTGTGCACGAAATACACCTGTCCTCCGCGGTTCAATTCGCGGAGAATCGCCTCGGCAATTTGCGATTCCTCGAAGCTGATGATCCTCGTCTTGATCGGCTGGCGATCCGGTGGCGGTGTCGTGATCAGTGACAGGTCGCGCAATCCGCTCAGCGCCAGATGCAACGTGCGGGGGATCGGTGTTGCGCTCAGCGTTAGGATGTCAATTTCCGTGCGCATCTCCTTCAGCCGCTCCTTCGCGCGCACGCCGAAGCGTTGCTCCTCGTCCACAACCACGAGGCCAAGGTTCTGGAACACGACGTCCTTCGCCAGCAGCGCGTGTGTTCCCACGACCACCTGCACCTCCCCCGTCTTCAGCTTCGCCTTCACGTCCTTCACTTCCTGCGGCTTGCGGAAGCGTGAAATCATTTCAATGCGAACGGGGTAATCCGCGAAGCGTTCGCGGAAATTGTTGAAATGTTGCTGGGCAAGGATCGTCGTGGGGCACAACACCGCCGCCTGCCTTCCGCTCTGCACGCATTTGAAGATCGCGCGGATTGCGACCTCCGTTTTTCCGTAGCCCACGTCGCCGCACACAAGGCGGTCCATGGGGCGCGCTTTCTCCATATCCTTCTTTGCATCCACGATCGCCTGCATTTGGTCCGGTGTTTCCTGGTAAAGGAAACTCGATTCAAACTCCAATTGCAGCCGCGTGTCCTCGCCGTGGGGCGGTCGTTGCGCGATTTGGCGATTTGCATAGAGCTGCAGCAATTCCTCCGCCAGCCGCTCGATTTCCTCGCTGTGCTTCTCGCGCCGCTTCGTCCATTTGCTGCTTCCGAGGCGGTCAAGGTTCGGCTCCAACCCCTCATGGGCCGAATATGTCTGAACCTTGTTAATCTTCTCCACGGGCACCAACAACTTATCGTTGTTTGCATATTCTATTTCAATTAGATCCACCATGCGCCCGTCCAATTCCTGCGCGCGCATTCCCTGAAACTTTCCAATGCCGTGATCCACGTGCACAACGTAATCGCCACGGCGGATTTCGTTGCTCGAATGGATCGGCTTTCCCTTGTAGATTTTCTTGTAGACAAACCGGCGCTTGTAACGACCGAAAATTTCCCTGTCCGTCATCAGGCACAATCGCGCATCCGGCAGCGCAAACCCCGTCTGCACGCCTCCCACCAGCAGCAGGACATCCTGCACGCCGTGCAGCACGTTCTTCAGTTCGAACCCCTCACTCCACCCGCTCGCGTAAACCGCCACCGCGCCGATTTCCTTGTCGCGCAGCAATTCCTCGAACCGCTGCACCTGCCCATCGTTGTCGCACACCACGGCAACCAGGTAATCCTTCTGCTGAAACTTCCTGATCTGGGCGATCCACGAATCCAACTCCGACGTGTCACCGGCGTAGTTTGTCTGTTCAAACCTCACGTGAACACTGCCGCGCGCGGCCGCCGGGGGATTCGCCGAATACTCGATGCGACGGAACTTCGCGATCGCCGCCGGAACAGCCTCCGGACGCAGGATCAACGCGTCGGGCGCGGCAATGAATTCCAGCGTCTTCTTTGCAATCTCATACTGCCGCTCCACCGCGTTTTGGAAGTACTCGCACACCTCCGCAAAACGCTCCGGCGATTCGAGCACGACCAACGTATCCGCCGGCAGGTGGTCGAACAACGTCTCCAACTTGCTGCCGTTGCTGCCTCCCTCCTTCAGGAACGCCATCACCTGCTGCTTGAGGTGCGAAGGCGCGATGATCAACTCCGCATCCGCTCCCAAATCCGCAAGGCTCCGCTGCGTGGAGACATCAAAGGTGCGAATGCTTTCGATCTCATCCCCGAACAGGTCGATGCGGATTGGGTTTTCGCTGTTCAGCGGAAACACATCCACGATCCCACCACGGATGGAAAACTCCCCGCGCGCCTCCACGATCGGTTCGCGCTCATAACCCGCCGCCGCCAGCGCCGCATCCAGTTTGTCCAGATCAACCCGCTCCCCCCACTTGATGCGCACCGTCAGGTCCTTGATGCGCTGCCCCGGCAGCACCCGCTGCATCAACGCATCCACCGGTGCCACAATCGCGAACGGTTCCCCCTTGGCATCGCCGCGCCGCCGCTCGATCGCCTCAAACACATCCAGCGTTTTCGCCGTCACCTCCAGCGAAAGGTCGTCCTCGTCATACGGCAACACCTCCCACTTCGGGTAATGCAGCGCATTCGCCACGCCGAAAAATTCCAGATCCCCGGCGATGTCCTCCGCGCGCTCCATCCCCGCCGTCACGACCAGCAGCGGCCGCCGCTCGCTGCGCAGCAGTTCCGCCAGAATCAGCGGCAACGAAGACCCCGGCAGCATCTCCAGCACGACCGTCCTGTCATCCTCGCGCAGAAGCCGCTGCACCGCAGCCAAATGTGCCGAGCGCTCCCGCAGCACCCGCGAAAGAATCACATTCACATCCATCTTGGTCGTGTCCCTTAAAAATGCCTCTCACGGCGAAGCGCAGGAAGCGCGCCCGCCAACTTGCATCCTAAAGAAGGAGTTCAATCGCGACCCCGAAGGCGACGAAAGCGGAATCACCACATGCTCAGAAAAGACACCAACAGCCCGGCCTCACTATCCTGACACCACCCAAGCAATACATTAACTCTTTATTTTTCAGTTATCTGCGATTCGTCCAAGAATTTTTTGGACCGTGGGTGCTTTGACCTTGCACTGACCCTCATGGCGTTGCAGTATCATGCACCGTCGAAATTGGGTTTATTGCTGCGGGCGGCGATTTTCGAGCTAACACCTCGCTTCGCTTACTGAACGTGCAAGGCTCAGATTCTCGGCAGAATCCAAAGCAACAGGAGACGAAGGATGCTGAAGGTATTTGGAACGATGGCAGCGGTTGGCCTTATGGCAAGCACCGCGATGGCGCAGATCTCATTCACTGAGGATTTCGAATCGTACGCAGACACAGCCGCAGTGGAAGCCGTGTGGACCGCAAGCCAGCCGGGCGTGATTGTCCACACCACGAACGCCGGCACCGCCGCGCAGGGTGGCGACAAGTACATGGCGGTCCCTGTGACTGCGGGTGTCTTATCGCGCACAATCGGCAGCACGGGCTTCGTGAGCGATGCGACCCCGATTACCCTGACGGCTTATGTGCGCGGGGCAAGCTGGACGAACTCACGCATTGGCCTGAGCATGCGCGACGCGAGTTTAGGCACCGCATTTTACGCGCATATCGGAACGACCAATGGCACCGTGCAGCCGGGCGGCGTCGCCACCGGTGACAAATGGGCCAGCCGTATTTTCGGATGGGGCAACGTCCCTTCTGGCAACTACTGGGGCTATTTCAACAGCGCAAATCGCGTCACCGGAGCATGGGTGAAGCTGGAACTCATCTGCGGAGAGACAACTGTGAGGGCGGAATTCGACGACGTGAATACCCCCGCCGATGACATCACGGGCCTGACAGCCAACAACACCGCAGTGGCGACCTGCCGCATCGGCTACGGCGTGTCGAGCAACGTGGCCTACGACATCGACAACATCAGCATCTCAGGCGGCGCGGCCGTCCCCGCATCGATTTCCGATTGGGACATGATGGTCGACTGAGCAAGTTGAACCCAGATTGAATCCAAACCTGCCGGGGGCTTTCGGGTCCCCGGCATTTCCATGTCATGGGGCCCATGTTTAAGTCACTTTTCCTGATCTGCTTCCTTCTGTCCGCCGCTCTGCCGGCGGTTGCAAGTTCTGACGCCAAGCCTGCTTGGGATTCGCTGACTCCCAAGCAGCGCGTCGTGTGGGATGAATTTCTGGCGCCATCATATGGGGGCGGTGAAGGGGCAACGGCCGCCTACAAGACAATGTATAACATCGTGGCGGATTCTGACAGCGTCACCTCCGAGGCGCTGCGCAGGGAGGACTTGACCCTGGAGAACAACCTCTGCGCACAGCGGATATTGAGCGCCGATTTCCAGAAGCAGGCCGGAGAGCCCAGCGATGAGGACCTCAGGGAGTACGCGACGGCCTCACCGCTTAGCTTCAATAGGAAGGAACGCATCAACCTCGATTCCATACACCTCCGTCGCTTTGATTCCGAGACGTCGGAAAGCCTGAAGGCGCGCGCCGCAAAGGTGAAGGAAGCCATCGACTCCGGCGAGGACTTTGGCGCGCTGGCGGAACGCTACAGCGATGCACGCAGCCGCGCCATTCGTGGAAGCGCAGGGACCATCGAGCGGGGCCAACTGCCACCCGACATGGAGAAACTGGTGTTCGATTTGCCCGTTGGCAAGATCGTCGGACCCATTGAGCGCAAGCAGGGGATTTACTTCTGGCGCGTGACCGGAAGGTTGGGGGAATTCACTCTCGACAACAAGGATGATCGAAAGCGCGTGCATGATGGTTGGGTGCGCGCTCAGGTGGGGAAAAGATTTCAGGCGCTTGTGAATGAGTATCAGGCGGCCCACAAGGTTGAGACGCATTCCGAACCTGTGAATCCAGAGACCTGGCTTCAGGAACCATGGATCACGGTGGATGGAAAACCCGTGCTGCTGTTTTCCTCGCTCTACGCATTGGTCACGCAGGAGGCGCCCGCGCTTCCCGACGAACGCAAGTGGTCCGATGGCTGGAAGGACGAGGCCTCGCTGCGCGCTGGGCAAATGGTGATGGGACTTGCCGCGCTGGAGCACCTTGGAAAGGAGGACGAACGAGTGCGGGACTGCACCGCGATGGAATCCCTGATGTCGGCCGGGAAAGCGTTGATCCACATGCGCTATCAGCAGTTGGAACCCACCGCTGAGCAGATTGCGTCCCACTATCAGGAAAACATCGACTTGCTGGATCCGCTCCAGCCACGCTACACGGCACTGGTGTGGGACTGGCAGCCGGAATCATTACGCGAGAAGAAGATTTCCAGCAAACAGCTCACCGAGGGCTACACAGAGGCGCTTAACCAAGTTTACGACCGCACGCACATGAAGAACCTCGCAACCGAACAGGATGCGACGGCCTTGATGGAGGAACTGTGCCGCGCTTTTCCCGGTTCCCAATTCAAACGGTTCGCCGACATTGATTCGATCGGGCCATTCATCGATCCGATTCTTTTCCGCACCGATTCGGGACACCTTTCGCGCCCCTTCGACAGGGACCGATTGGTGAGCATTGTCTATATGATTGATCGAACAAAGGCCAGGAAGGGAATCGAGGCTTCGAAGGAAATGGTAAAGGCCCACTGGCGCGAGAAGACGCTGAACGACTACATCAACGCGCACCGGCCATAGGGCGGGATCAGGCGCCCTGCTGAACGCCCTCACAAAAGGCGTCCCCCTCATCGGACTACCCTGCATGCCTCATGGGCGCCTCGCGGCGCGGTGCCGGCGCGTGCGTGCCGGGGTGATTCGCGGACCGTCAAAACAGCGTGGGGAAGGAGCCGATCGGGCCCCCGACCCCAACCCGAACCGATCTAAAAAATTTTGATTAAACGCATTAGACTGCTTGACACCTTGGTTAGAACAGTCCAAACGTGAACATGCTTAGACCGATTCAAGAAGAAAGAAAGGAACGCTTATGCGGCGAAAGTCTTCATGCCTCCGCATAGCAGCCATGGCCGCCGCCATGGTTTGCATGGGTACGGCAGCACACGCAGTCACCATTTTTACTGACAGTTTCACATCCTCCGCCCTTGGTTCGGCTTGGACCAAGTCCGGCACCGGCAACTGGCGCGTCCAAACCAGCACCGGCTACCGGGTGGGAACCTCCGGATACGGGGTCACTTTTGACGACTCCGTTTCTGGTGGCTATTCCTACTCACGTCTCGACCTGAAGCAGAACTTGGCGGGCTACTCCTCCCTCTCGCTCACCTTCCAGATGCGCAACGTGGGGGATGAATCCCACTCGCAGGACGGTGTGTATATCTCCGCCGACGGCACCACCTTCTACAAGTGCTCCTGGTCCTTTCCCGCGAAAAGCTCCTCCTTTTCACTTCAAACGGTGAACATTTCCGCAACGGCGACCGCGAACAACATCGTCCTCGGCCCGGACGCGGTGATTCGCTTCCAACAGTATGACGACACGAAGCTTTCCAGCGACGGCATCGCGATCGACAACGTGACGTTGACGGGCGTGATCGCCACGCCGGTTGCCTCCGTGAAGCCCGGCATGGGATCGATCCCCTACACCAGCGGCGGCATCAGCGGCACCACCTTCCGCGTCTGGGCACCGAACGCCAGCGCGGTCAAGGTGGTTGGTGACTTCAACGGCTGGGTGACGGACCGCCATCCGCTTGCCAGCGAAGGCAGCAGTGGCAACTGGTCCGTGGACGTTCCCGGCGCGCTGATCAATGATCAGTACAAGTACTACATCACCTACAGCGGAACCAACTACTGGCGTCAGGACCCCCGCGCGCAGGACATGACCAACGACAGCGGCAACAGCATCATCGCCGACCTCTCGTATTCCTGGGCGAACAGCTTCTCCATGCCCGCATGGAACGAGATGATCATCTACGAAACGCACATTGGAACCTTCTATCGTTCCTCGTCCGGAACACCCGGCACGTTCAACGACGCCAGCACCAAGCTGCAGTACCTGAAGGATCGTGGCATCAACGCGATCAAGATTATGCCGATCATGGAATTCCCCGGCATGACCTCCTGGGGCTACAACCCCCACAGCCAGTTCGCGCCTGAATCCGACTACGGCACGCCGAAGCAGTTGAAGCAACTCGTCGACGCGGCCCACGGCAAGGGAATCGCCGTGATCCTCGACGTGGTGTACAACCACATGGGTTCCAGCCCGAACGAATCGGCGATTCCGCTCTGGAACTTCGACGGGCCGAGCCTTGGCAACGGCGGCATCTACTTCTTCACCGATTGGCGCAAACAAACGCCCTGGGGCTGGTCGCGTCCCGACTATGGCCGCGGCGAAGTCCGCACCTTCCTGCGCGATTCGGCGCTGTACTGGCTGAATGAATACCACGCCGACGGCCTGCGCTGGGATTCCACCGTCAACATCCGCACGCAGAACAACGGCGGCGGTGGTGACATCCCCGACGGCTGGAGCCTCATGCAGTGGATCAACAACGAGATCGACTCCGCCGCATCGTGGAAAATCTCCATCGCGGAAGACCTGCAGAACAACGACTACATCACCAAGACCACGGGCGCCGGCGGCGCTGGCTTCGACTCACAGTGGGACGCGCGCTTCGTGCATCCCATCCGCGCGGCCGTCATCGAAGGCAACGACAGCAACCGCAACATGAACGCTGTTCGCGATGCCATCGTTGCGAACTACAACGGATCACAAACACAGCGCGTCATCTACACCGAATCGCACGATGAGGTGAACAACGGCCACAGCCGCGTGCCGGAGGAAATCTGGCCGGGCAACGCATCAAGCTGGGCGTCCAAGAAGCGCTCCACGCTCGGCGCGGGCCTCGTCTTCACAAGCCCCGGCATCCCGATGATCTTCCAGGGCCAGGAAATGCTTGAAGACGGCTACTGGAGCGACACCGACCCGATTGATTGGTCCAAGACCACAACCAACAGCGGCATCGTGAACATGTACACCGACATGATGAAGCTGCGTCGCAACTGGTACAACAACACGCGCGGCCTTCGTGGCAACAACGTGAACGTCTTCCACGTCAACAACACCGACAAGCTGATCGCATTCCATCGCTGGGATGTCGGTGGCGC
>JADZDZ010000354.1 GCA_020850785.1 Candidatus Sumerlaeota bacterium
ATCATCGAGGATGGTCTTTGGGGGATCAGTGCGACGCGCCGCCGCATCCGGGTAGCGGAAAAATAGGTTGGAGATGCTGGAGCCGAAAAACATCCGTGCGCCGTCAATTTCCTTGTAGTCGAAGCGCCCCTCCGCCAGCCATTTTTCAAATTCCGCGTCCGTGAAGTCCTTGACGCGACCCGCCAGACTCTTCTTCAAGTCCGCCTCGCCCAGCGAGTAGTCCTGGGTGATGCGCGCGTTGCGCTCGATCTCATTTTCGAGCGTCCGGCGTTCCGTATCGTCCAGAACGCCGCTTCGCAGTTCCTTCTGAACCAGGGCCTCAGCCTCGCTGAACTTGCCACCCTCCTGCAGGGTCTCCAGTTTCTTCATGATGCCGTCCATATAGTCCTTCCCTGCCGTGGCAGGGGTGATTGTGGGAATCAATGCAACGGCCAGCGCGGCGGCCAACGTCATCGTTCTGAAGTTCCTAAAGCTTCTCATCGGGGACCCCTTGTGATGCTGTCGTAAAGATGGAGCGTCGGCGGTCCAATTGTTGTGGGCAACGTCAGAGTCACGACGCGAGTCTGGCCTTGCTTCTCTAACCCCCCGATAAAACCCTTGGTCCAATGGTTGAAGGACCGCCTCCTATGCAACGCTTTGCATTTTTGATATTGTTGGGCTTGCCCGCTTTTTGCACGGCACAGGCGACCCCGTCCGCTTCAGACACGGTCACATCAGCGGGGGTTGCCGCCGTCGCCGCCACGCCGACACCGAGTGCGGCCGCCACCGACGTGATTGGATTCCTGCACAAGGTGGAGGCAAAGAATCGGGAAACGAAGAGCCTTGAGGCGGAGTTCTCGCAGGTGCGCGAGGATTCAATCATGGGGGACACGGTGCGTAGCGAGGGGCGGTTCTGGTACAAGGCTCCGGGAAAATTTCGCGCATCCTATCCGGAAAACAAGGAAGACAAGTCCTACGCCTCGGAGGTCTGGATGGAGGGAAACACGCTCTCCACTTACACTCCGAAAATGAAGCAGGCGGAAATCCTGGAGCAGGCAACTGGTGATGATGCGCCCGTCAACCAGATGCTGCTGGGCTTTGGCCTGCAGGTCTCCAAGATTGAGAAGGTCTTCGACGTGGCGCCCGCAGCGGAAAAGAAACCGGGCCTTTATGGCATCGATTTCCATTCCAAGAATCTCGACCAGTCGATGCAGTATGACACCATCACGATCTACTTCGACGAAAAGAAGATCGAACCGGCCACGATCGTGTTGCGTGATAGTAGCGCCTCCACGACCATTTCCCTGCGCAAGGTGAAGTTCAATCCGGAGATTGATGACAAGAAGTTCGAAACTGATTGGCCCGCCAACACGCAGATCATACGGTATTGAAAATGAGAATCCTCCGATCCTTTCCCCAGCGTTTCCTTGGTCTTCTGGCATTCGTGCTGCCCGTGTTGTTGCTGGCTGGCTGCAACCCTATCGTGCGGTCACGCACCCTGCCCCCCTCCATTCGCAACGTTTACGTCCCGATGATCGTGAATCGCACGGCGATGCCGGGGCTTGAGGAGGAACTGACGACCGCGCTGCAGGAGGAAATCCTCGCCGATGGTCGCTTGAATCTTGTGAAGCAGAAGGATGCCGATGCGATCGTCCGCATCACGCTGATTCAGTTTGTTCCCGCCTCGGAAAAACTGGACGAGGACAAGTTCTCCACGCGGCAGATGTGGACCATCGAAGCGGACATGGAAGTGGAGGAGAACGTCCCCGGGCGTCCGTTGATCGGCGGCATCCGCAAGGTGCTGGCCACGCAGAGCTACAATGCGGACACCCGCACGACAACCTTTAATGGCGAGCCGTACGAGCGGGAAATTCTGGCAACGAACTTCGGACGCGTGGCGACGATGGAACTGATCGCCGGGGAGTTCGACACCTACAAGGAAATGTTCTCCGGAGTCACCGAATCCGGAGCCTCCACCCGCACGCTCAAGACCCGTCGCTAATTCGATGGCAGCGCCTGCCGCCAGACCGCCGGTGCGTCGACAGATTTGGATGCACGGCGCGACGCTGATCGTTGTTTCCACAGTCCTGTACGTTGCGGCCACCGTGTTCACGCTCTACACGCTGGAGACGGCGTACTACACGCCAAAAAAATCAGACATCATCAAGCGTGAGATCAGCATCGGCCAGTATTTCGACCAGCAGACCGTGAATCAGCTGACCATTGACACGAAGGAATGGATGCGGCTGCGCGATGCGAATCGCCCTCCCACGATTTCCGAGCAGCAACGTTTGCTGCTGGACCAGCGCAGCCAGAACGTGCACCGCGCCATGCTGGCGTTCATGGCGAAATCACCGAACGTGGTGCGCGTCAGCGTGGAAACACCCGACGAAAAATCGGTGCTGATGGAGGAGGACCTTCGCCGCTACGAGCTGCAAAACAAGTTCAGCAACAGCATCCTGTTCAAGGATTTCACAACAGCGGTGCAGCAGAGCTACGCCACGGACCCGCCCGAATCGCGGCTGTATGGCTACCTGAAAATTTCCGTCACGTCACCCCTCGGCAATGCAAAGATTGAGAACCTGACGACGCATTTCCGCTGGTTGATGATCACCGCAGGAGGGCTGCTGACGTTTGGTTATCTGTTCCTGCTGTCTTCGCTGATACGTCCGCTCAGTCGCGTGCTGACGTATATGCAGAAGAAGGACCCCGACACGACCAGCATCATTCCCAAGCCACGGACGATTCTGGAGCGCGCCTACAACGACCTCGCGCGCGACGCGGCGCTAACGCGCGTGTCCAAGGAGTTGCGCGAACAGATCGCGACGTCGGGAACTTCCGTGGCCGATCCCATCCTGCAGAATGTTCCGGGGCTGTTGATGACTTTCGGTGACATTCGCAATCCCCAGATTTGGATTTTTGGGCGCAAGATGGGCCAGTCGGGCTGGCATTTTGAGAAACTCTTCGGAACTCAATCCGCCGGCAACGACCAGCAGGCGGCGCAGGAGGCGGTGACGGCTGCGCTGAACGAAGATGATCCCTTGAAAAACCCCCAAGCCTGGCGTGCGCGCCCCATCACGGCGGGCAGCGAAGGCGGGGTGGTTCGCGCAGAGGTGCTTCAACAATCGCCTGATCGCATCATCCTGTTCATCGCGGGCGTTTCGCCGTCGTCTCCGGCGCTTGCGGATTGGTGGATGGATTTGTTCAATCGGTTGGTGACGGAACTGCGTTACGCGCTGGACAGCATCGAAGGGCAGCGCCGCATGATCCTGCAGGAAAAATCGAAGGCGAACATTTCCCTGTCGCGCAATCTGGGGCATGACCTGACAAACATTATCGCAACGGGAAAGCTGGAGTTGATGACGATCAACACATTCCTGTCGTTGTCCCCGGCGGAAGTGAATGCCTCGCCCGCGAAGCAGGAAATTTTTCGCGAGTCGCTGCAGGCGCTGCTCAACAACATGCGGTTCCTTCAGGAAATCGTGAATCTTTATCGCAGCTTCAGCTACCTGCAGAAGCCGCGCTTCGAGGAAATTGATCTTTCGGAAATGGCCGGCGACGTGGCCGACCTGTTCCGGCTTTCCATCCCGCGAAACATTCGCATCGAAAAATCGCTGGTGCGGGAAATGCCGATGGCCCACGTGGAGCCGCGATTGCTGCGGCTGGCCCTCTTCAATATCCTTCAGAATGCCTACGAGGCGATCAAACGCGGCAGCACCGCAGACACGCCGCAGGGTGTCATCACTGTTTCGACACGAAGAAATGAGCCGCTGAATCGCCTTGAAATCAGCGTTGATGACAGCGGTGCGGGAATCCGGGACGAGCACGGAAAGCTTTTGCAGGAGGATCGCCTGCCGGAGATTTTTCGCCTTGGGTTTTCGACGAAGGAGAATCAGGAAGGTGAAGGTCTTGGGCTGAACTGGGTGCAGACCATCGTGCGCGAGTTTCACGGCGGGGAGCTTGTGGCACAGAACCACGCAAAGGGGGGCGCGCGTTTCACCATTCGCCTCCCGATCAAAAAGGGTTGAGGAATTCCGATGACGACAAAAGTTCTGATCGTGGATGACAACGAGCTTTATCGAAAGGCTTTCCGCCGGAATTTGCTGCTGCAGAACTACGAAGTGGTGGAGGCGGAGAACGCCGAGGAGGCCCTTCGCATCTACGAGGAACAATCGCCCGACACGATCGTCACGGACCTGAGCATGCGAACGCCGACGGAGGGGCTGGACCTCATTCGTTCGATTCGCCAAATCGACCCACTCGTGCCGCTGGTGATGATTTCCGCCGTGGGAACGTTCGAGGAAGGCTCCATCGCGAAGGAACTGGGCGCCGACCGCGTGCTGACGAAGCAGAAGATCGAGGATCATCTGGAGGATTTGTACAAGGCGATTGAGACCTCGCGAACGAACAGCGCGAGGCTGAAGACGCTGCGTGCGGAGGTGGAAAAAATCGTTGGGGAAGGTGACGAGGTTTCGCAGAAATCCGTTGCAAGATTGCGCGAGATCATCGCGACACCGGGCCAGCATCCGCTGATCCTTGCGGAAGCATACGACGCGCTGACGAACGCAACAGCGGTGGAATCACGGGAGCGACTGGAAGCGGAACTCGGCCGCGCTCCCGGTGTGAATATGGAGAAGGTGGAGAAGGACCTTCGCGAGATTTTTCCCGACATCGAAAGGTTCGCGCCGGAGACGCGCAAGGAACTCAAGACTGCGGAGTATTTCTATCAGCGTCAGGGGGGCGATGCGCCGGGGCAGCAGGAGGATTTTTCACGCAGCATCGGGTTCTCCTACTGCTTTGCGGTGGAGAATGAGGCAAAGGTGCGCCTGCGCAAGAGGCTACAGAAGTTTCTGTCCGATCCCGTCAGCCTGAAGATCATCAAGAGTCTCACTGATCCACGGACGCGCCAACTTGACCTGTTCTATCATCAATACCTGCTGCGGCTACAGCAGTCGTATCATTTTGAATTCACCGTGGACAACGCGCGTCAGGTTTTTCAACGCATCGAGGAGCACGAATCGCGCTACAAGCCCGATGGATTGAAGGCGCTCGGCATCATGATCGTGTGCTTTGGCCGCGATTACACGATCAAGACAATCAAGGGGAACGTGAAGGTGGAGAACCCGATGAGCGTGAAGGCCTTTGCCAGTGACGAGGAGACGCTGAAGTTCGCGCAACTGTTGGTGTCTTTGCAGCATTATCGCAATCCCTACATTCATCCGGAAATCAGCGAGATGGAAAAAATCTCGAAGATTCGCGACACCGCGCTGGAATGCCTGCGCCAGATTGCGCGAATTCCCGCATGAGCAGGCTGTTCGCGCGTTTCGTCTTCCTGCTGACGGTTGCCTTTGCGGGCGCGATCGCCGCCGCGCAAAGCAAGCCGGTGGACCAGCACTGGATTGCGGTCTTCGAGCAGAGCTACGGCACCGAAGGGCTTTACGTTATCGAGCTGTTTCCAAGGGACGCGGGCGGGAATGCGCGGCTCAACCTGCAGGCAATGAATGGTGCGGCGCGTGAATTTGCGCTCAAGTTCCCAAATGAGAAAATCACCTTCGCGGCGCTGGAGGAGAAGAAGCTGCTTCCCAAGCTCCTCGACTCTTCCGGCGATTCATACAGCTACGACGAAGGAAGAAAGATGTTCATAAGCAGCGTCGGGAAGGATCACTCCTCGCTGTTCGGAACGGCACTGCTGATCAATGGCAACCGCGCGATTCGCATGAGGCTCGTGGCGCCGGATGCCTACACGCGAGCGCGCTGGAGGAAGATTTATCAAGACCCTGCGGCGCCTCCCGCGTTGAAGAACGAAATCGCGCTGCGTGAATTCATGCTGGATCAATACAACAATGCCGAGATCGAGAAGGCGGAACGCATTTCGCACATTCTCAAGGAAATCAAAATCGCAGCGGAACTGTACGCCGTTAACCACGCAATGATTCCCGGCGACGATATCACGGTTGAAACGCTGATGAAGGCGGGCCTGCTGAACACCATGGAACAACTGCCGGCAGAAGCGTCCGTCGAGTATCGCAAGCTCGGAGCAGAACCGACGGCGACTTTTGGTGAATTCGAAATCACCACCGATCCCAAAAGTGTGGACGTGATACGAAAGAAATATGCGACGGAGGCGTTTCGGCGCTACGGGCGGTATCCTCCCGCGTTGGCGCTGATGGCGCGCTTCGAGGAGCCGGATGAGGCGGTCAAGTTGCTGGGTGAGGCGATCAAGCAATGGCCCGACGTGCCGGGACTGCGCGTGGAGCGCATGACCCACGAAGCACGCCGCAGGAATTTTACCGCGTGGGATGAGGACTTGGACGCGATCCTGTCAAACTTCCCCGCCGCACCACTGATGACGGAGATTCAGATCGCAGCGGAAAGTGCGCGGCTGCGGTTGGACAAGGATTTTGAGGCGCGCATCGCAGTGACGCTTGCCGACGTGCGTCCCGATCTGCTCACGCAGCAACTCTACGCGCTGGAAATCCTGAAGAAATCGACGGACACCACAAACAACGCGCAGCGTATATACGATCGCTTGCTCTTTTCGAATCCCGCCTGGCAGTTTGTGGTGCCTTCACCCGCCGCTGCCCACGCGGAGAAGAATCCGGCCGGTTCGCCTTAATTTCACCTTGATTGTGCTCCACGTCGCGGGAGAATCCTTTCGAGCGTAACATTTGCGAAAGAACTCCTTCCGTGGCCCGCCCTTCCCATTCTTTCCCCACAGTCCCCCAACTTCATCCCGGTGGAGATCGCGTTATTGAGCCGGCTTTCATCGAAGACCTTGTCGAAGAGCTTCTTCAGCATCCGGGTTTCAAGCACTGCATCGCACACCGGCACGTAACCCCGGCGGTGGAAGCGCGCCATGGCGAATGGCCGCAGGGGCTTTCGCCCAAGCTCGTTGCCGCCCTCAAGGCTCGCGGGTTGGAGAAGCCGTATATACACCAGCAACGGGCGATCGATCATGCGTTGCAGGGGAGCAACACCGTCGTCATCACGCCCACGGCGAGCGGAAAGTCGCTCTGCTACAACGTGCCCGTCGTGGAATCCATTCTTCAGAATCCCGCCTCGCGGGCGATCCATCTGTTTCCAACGAAGGCGCTCAGTCACGATCAGTACGGCGAGCTCTACGAACTGACGAAGGCGTGCGATGCGGGCATCAAGGTGTTTACCTACGACGGTGACACGCCGCCTGCCACGCGAAGGGCGCTGCGGGATGCGGGGCACATCATCGTTTCCAATCCCGACATGATGCACGCGGGAATCCTTCCGCATCACACGTCCTGGATTCGATTGTTCGAGAATTTGAGGTACGTTGTGATTGATGAGTTGCATCAGTATCGCGGCGTGTTCGGCAGCCACATGGCGAACGTGCTGCGGCGGCTGCGGCGCATTTGCGCGTTCTACGGATCGAAGCCGGTGTTCCTTTGCTCCAGCGCCACCATCAGGAATCCGAAGGAACTGGCGGAATCGCTGATTGGCGAACCGGTGCAGGTGGTTGATGAAAACGGCGCCCCACGGGGATCGCGCACGTTCCTGTTCTTCAATCCGCCGGTGATCAACAGCGAACTCAACGTGCGGCGCAGCGTGCGGCTGGAGGCGCGGCGGCTGGCGATGCGATTCCTCGCGCGCGGTCATCAGGCGATTGTCTTTGGGCGCTCGCGGTTGGACGTGGAAGTGATGACAACGTACCTGAAGCGCGGGATGGCACGCATCCATCATGATCCCGCGCAGATCACCGGCTACCGGGGCGGTTACCTGCCGACGGAGCGGCGCGAGATCGAGCAGGGGTTGAAGAAGAAGGAGATTCTCGGCGTTGTTTCAACGAATGCGCTGGAGTTGGGGATCGACATTGGATCGTTGGACGTGGCGATCCTCGCCGGCTGGCCGGGAACGATTGCGAGCGCCTGGCAGCAGTCGGGGCGCGCCGGTCGCAAGGCGGGAGGTTCGTTGACGATTTACATCGCAGGAAGCTCGCCGCTGGATCAGTTCCTCGTGAAGCATCCGGAGTATTTCTTCGGCACTTCGCCGGAGGAGGCGATCATCAATCCGGAAAATCTTTCGATCCTTTCGTCGCACCTGAAGTGCGCGGCTTTTGAATTGCCGTTTGAGGATGGGGAACATTTCGGGCCTATGAATCCGGCGCCAATCCTGCAGTATCTGGAGGATGAGCGGGTGCTGCGCCACAGTGGCAGGCGCTGGCACTATTCAAGCGATGCCTATCCTTCCGAGGACGTTTCGTTGCGCGGCGCGGCGGGGGAGAACTTCGTCGTGCTTGATTCCGGCCAGAACAACAAGGTCATCGCGGAGGTTGACTACGATTCCGCGCCATTCCTAATTCACGATGACGCGGTGTATATACACAATGGCCGGACGCACATTGTGGAGAAGCTGGATTGGGACCGGCGAACCGCGTTCGTGAGGCACCGCCCCCTGGATTACTACACGGATTCGGAAAGCTCCTCCACGGTGCAGGTAATGAACATTGACGAGGAAACGCCAACGCCGGAACACCCGGTCATCGAAGCGGTGCGCTTCGGTCCCGTGAGCGTGACGACCGTTGTCGCCAAGTTCAAGAAGGTGAAGTTTGAGACACAGGAATCAATCGGCTACGGCGTCGTGAGCGTTCCGCCGCTGGAGGTTCAGACGGAGGCGATGTGGCTGACGCTGCGCGATGGCGTAAAGCGGATGCCCTCCACGGGGATGCAGGATTTCGCCGCCTCGTTGCAGGGGATTGCGAACCTGCTGCGCCACACGGTGCCACTTCACGTGCTGTGCGATCGCTCTGACTTTGGAATCTATGCGATGGTGCGCGCGCCCTTCGACCAGCGCCCGACGATATACATCTGGGATCGCTATCCCGGCGGCATCGGCATTGCGCGAAAGCTGTTCTCCATCAGCGACAGAATCCTGAATTCCGCAGGGCGCATCGTGACGGAATGCAACTGCCCGGCGGGATGTCCCGCCTGCATCGGGCCGCAGCTTGATCGCGGCACGGAAGCGAAGCAGGCCGCGCAGGAATTGCTGACGCTACTGCGCGGTTAATTCCGTGGAAGCTTCGCGCCGGCGGCGGCGAGGCACGCTCTGGCGACGGCCTTCGCATGCTTTGCGAGGGGGAGTTTCAGGCGCTGGTAGCGCACGCCCACGGTTGTTTGAAGCACCATGCCGATCATCAACTCCGTCAGCAGGTCCGGATTCTGCTCTGGAATCTCGCCATTCTTGATGGCGTCCTTCACAAGGCGGTAGACCAGCTCCACGAGATTTTTTTCATCGGCGCGCACTTCATCCAGCACGCGATGGCGCGCGACCATGATGAACTCGAAAACCGGCGGGTCCTCGTCATGCAGCGTGAAGAAGACCTCCACGAGCTTCGTGATCGTTTCCGCAAAGGATTTGTGAGCGCCTTGGGTGGCCGCGATCAATTCGGCGAACCTCTGGAAGTGATCAATGAAGAGCGCGCGGATGAGTTCATCTTTTCCTTCATGGTGCCGGTAGAGCGCCCCCTCGGTAACGCCGGCGCGGCTGGCGATGTCGCGGATGCTGGTGCCATCGACACCCTTTTCCACGAACAGTTCCAAGGCGGAGCGTTCGATGGATTTTTTCTTCAGGGGAGGACGCCCCACGGTGATCTCCTTTTACTCGGCGGACCAGAGATGATTGAGCGGGCCGATGCCGTGGCCAATCTGATATGAACGCTCGATCGCGGAATAGACGAACTGCTTTGCTTCGCTCACCGCTTCAATCAAACTGTAACCCTTGGCGAGCGTCGCCGCAATCGCCGCGGAGAGCGCGCATCCGGTTCCGTGCGTGTTCTTCACGTTCAGCCGCGGCATGGCAAAACGCGAGAAGCCATCGCTGGTGTAGAGCAGGTCGATGGCTTCGTTGCTTCCTTCCAAGTGACCTCCCTTCACAAGCACCGCCCTGCAGCCAAACCGGGCGATTTCCCGCGCAGCCTCCTCCATTTCCTTTTCGTTTTGGGGCTTTCTGCCAATCAGGGCCGCGACTTCATCCAGATTTGGCGTCACGAGTTCTGCCAGCGGGAAAAGTTCCGACTTGATCGCGGCGATGGCGTTTTCGCGGATGAGTTCGTGCCCCCCCTTGGCAATCATCACGGGATCAACCACGACGTTGCGTGCGTTGGCCCCCTTCAGGGCGCGGCAGACCGCCTCCACGGCGGCGCGGTCGCCCAGCATTCCCGTCTTTATCGCGTCGGCAGGAATGTCCGTGAGGACCGCGTCAATCTGCGAGGCGATGAAATCGCCGGGAATTTGCATGACGCCGGTGACACCCTGTGTATTCTGCACCGTCAGGGCGGTAATGACCGCCATGCCGTAACAATCGTGCATGGTGATTGTCTTCAGGTCGCCCTGAATTCCGGCACCGCCGCTGGGGTCGGAGCCGGCAATGGTAAGCACACGAGGATTCGGCAACAGAGAACTCCTTGAAAATCAACCCTTGATATCGCCCCCGGCCTTAATATATCAACATATCAGAATATCTTGATATAGACCACCGAGAAAGCCTTCCCATGACGCCCTCAACCGAACAGAAAATACGCCAAGCCCTGAAGGAGCGCATCCTGATTCTGGACGGAGCCATGGGGTCCATGATCCAGAAGTACAACCTGACGGAGGCGGACTTCCGGGGGGCCCGCTTCAAGGATCATCCATCCGACCTGAAGGGGAACAATGATTTATTGTGCATCACGCGTCCCGATGTGGTGGAGGAAATCCACCGCAAGTATCTGGAGGCGGGCGCGGACATCATCGAGACGAACACGTTCAGTTCGCAGAAAATTTCCCAAGCGGATTATGGGCTGGAGTCGGTTTGCTATGACTTGAACATCGCTGCTGCGCAAGTGGCGAAGCGCGCGGCGGCCCTGGTGATGGCGAAGGAACCGAAGCGAACCTGCTACGTTGCGGGCGCGATCGGGCCGACGACGAGGACTCTGTCAATTTCACCGAAGGTCAGCGATCCGGGATTCCGCGCGGTTACGTTCGATGAGGTTCGCGATGCGTATTACGAGCAGGCGTTGGCGCTGATCGATGGCGGGGTGGACCTGCTGCTGGTGGAGACGATTTTTGATACGCTGAATTCCAAGGCGGCGCTGATCGCAGTCGAGAAGGCCTTTGAGGCAAAAGGGGTCCGCCTTCCCGTGATGATTTCCGTGACGATCACGGACAAATCGGGACGCACGCTGTCGGGGCAGAATGTGGAGGCGTTCTGGTACTCGGTGGAACACGCGAAGCCGTTGAGCGTTGGAATCAACTGCGCGCTGGGCGTTGATGACATGCGCTCCTACATCGAGGAGTTGTCGTCCATCGCCGATTGCAACATTTCCATCTACCCGAACGCGGGCCTGCCGGACGCGCTGTCGAAGACGGGCTATGCGGCGGACCAGACGGCTCGTTACATGGGCGAACGCCTTGCAGAATTTGCCGGCAATGGATGGCTGAACATCGTTGGTGGATGCTGCGGCACGACGCCGGAATACATCGCGGAGTTCGCGAAGGCACTGGCCCCGATAAAACCGCGCCAGATTCCGCACGTTGAAAAGGTTACCCGCCTGAGCGGCCTTGAGCCCGTGAAGATCAAGAACAACGCGATTTTCACGATGGTCGGGGAGCGCACCAATATCACGGGGTCGCCGAAGTTCGCGAAGCTCATTAAGGAAGGGAAGCTGGAGGAGGCGCTGGCGATTGCAAAGCAGCAGGTGGAGAACGGTGCCAACGTAATCGATGTGAACATGGACGAGGGAATGATTGATTCGGTGGCGATGATGCAGCGCTTCCTGAACCTCGTCGCCAGCGAACCG
>JADZDZ010000355.1 GCA_020850785.1 Candidatus Sumerlaeota bacterium
GCTGGGGTCTTCGAAATCGAATGTAACAACGGCGGGAGCGACCGCTGCGGCGGTTGCAAAGGCAACGGCGGCGAGGGTCTTGGCCGTGGAAATGAGGGACACTTTGAAATTCTCCTGAATTGAGGGCGGGCTCCAGGCATCCTGTGCACGGGATGGGGTGAGACCACGCCTGACCAACGGGGGCTGTTTTGGGGGGGACAGCCCTGCGAGGTCAAAGGCATTTTGGTATACCAAAGTCGAATTTCCCGTATCGAAGAACTTCAAGCATTAGGATTTTTATCGTTGGCAAACCGTATCAGTCGCAATGATCCGCTTGGGACACATCCTTTTTTGCCTTCAGGAATCCATCCACGACCTGCAGGAACTCCCGGATGTCGTAGGGTTTGGAAATGTATGCGCTCGCTCCCAGTCCCAGCAGGCGGTCGATCTGGTGGGAGGTCGCATCGGCGCTAATGATGATGATGGGAATCTTCTGCGTCGCGGGATCACGCCTCAGCCAAGTCACAATCTGGCTGCCATGGGCATCGGGAAGATTCATGTCCAGAAGGATCAGGTCCGTCTGCGTTTCCTTAGCCAATTCGTCGCCTTTCCATCCGTGGCCTTCTGCCTGCAGGAGGACGCCGGGCCTTTGGGCGGCAAGAATCCGTTCCATCAACCTCACGTTGGGCTGGTTGTCCTCAATGTAGAGAACCCTGCTTGCGTATTGGTCGCGGGAATCAAGCGGGCCCGGTTGGGAGGTCCCCTTTGCCGCGCTTTCAGGCTCCGCGCAACGGGGCAGTTCGAAGGAGAACGTGCTTCCCCTGCCAGCGGCGCTCTTAAGGTGCAGCGAGGAATTCATCGCCAGCAGCAGACGATTGGAGAGCGCGAGTCCCAGTCCCGTGCCCTCAACCTTGGTGCTCTCCGCGCCCAGCCGGTCAAACGGGGTGAAGAGTCGCTGCTGGAATTCGGGTGAAATGCCAATGCCTGTATATGTCACATCCACGCGTAGGAAGTCATCCGATGCGGACACCACCGTTGCGCGCACCAGACCACCCTCGCGGTTGTACTTGATCGCGTTTGACAGCAGGTTGAGAAGAACCTGCTTCAGGCGCTGGCGGTCGGCGAGCACCCACGAGGTGGCTTCCTCCACGACTTCGCAGACAAGACTGACCGCCTGTGCGGTGGCCAGTGGCCTCAGCAGATCGACGCACTCCTGAAGCAGTTCGCTGAGTTGCACGGGCTCAAGGGAGAGCGAGAAGGTGCCTGCCTCGATGCGGCTAAGGTCCAGCACCTCGTCAATGAGGTGGAGCAGGTGCTTTCCCCCCTTGATGATATGGTGCACGTTTTCGCTGTTGGCTTCGCCCAAGTTCTCCAATTGAAGCAACTGCGCGAAACCGAGAACGGAATTCAAGGGGGTGCGAAGTTCGTGGCTCATGCGCGAGAGGAATTCGCTTTTCGCGCGGTTCGCCTTGTCCGCATTGACGCGCGCCTCCGCCAGCAGTTGTTCCGCCTGCTTCTTTTCGGTGACGTCCATCAGGATGCCTTCCACGCGCTGTGGCTTTCCGTCCGGTGCGTAGTAGGCAAGGCCCTTTGAGGAAATCCAACGAAGCTCCTTCGTCCGGCCATGGATGATTCGGTATTCGTGATTGAAGGGTTTGCGGGTCCGGATCGCCTCGCTGAGGGCGCCCACCATTCCTTCGAAGTCCTCCGGCACGATGATCCTCATGGAAAGCTCGCGGCTGATGGGGCCTTCGTCGGGAAAGCCCATGATGTCGCGAGCGCGGGGGGACATGGTGGCGCTCCCCTCGCTCAACTCCCAGTGCCACGCGCCCATTCCCGCACCATCAAGCGCAAGTTGAAGGCGTTCCTGATCAACGCGGGCCTGCTCCTCCGCGTGCTTGCGCGCAGTGATGTCGGTGGAAATTCCGCAGAGCGCATAGGGCGCTCCGTTGGGATGCCGCAGGAGGAACTTCAGCGAGAAATAGTGGCGCAGGCCTTCCTTCTCCTGAAAGACCTCCTCGAACTGCATCGGTTCGCCGGACTCCATCACCTTGTAATCGTTTTCGCGATACTGTGCGGCGAGATGCGCGGGCCATATTTCGTAGTCCCGCTTTCCGATGATCTGCTGCGGCGCAAGACCATGGAGTTCGGACCAATCATGGTTGATCATTGTAAATCGACCTTCCATGTCCTTCATGTATATCAGGGATGGAGAATGATCAATAATGCCGCGCAGTCGTGCTTCGCTCTCGCGGATTTCCTCATTACGATGAAGAAGAACTTTTTCCGCCCTCACGAGAGAATCCGCCAGATGTCCAAGTTCGTCGCCGGCCTTGATCTCGTGGATCAGCGGCTTCCCCTCTCCAAGCCGATGCGCATTTTCATCAAGCTTGCGAACGCGCCGGACGATGCTTTCCGCGTAGTGGAACACCATCGCGCAGAATCCCAGCGTGCCCAGAATCAGGCTGGCCACGGAAATCAGAATCTGGTGCCAGTGCGATTCCTCCGTCTTCCTGCTGCGCTCCCTGGCAATCCGAACCTCCGCATCGAGCAACCCCTGAATGTGGAGCTTGAGCAGTTCCATCAACTGCCGACCGCGCAGCATCAGCGCATTGAAGGTTTCGGTGCTGGGGTTCGGCGAGCGCCGCGCTTCAGCAAGTGCGTCCAGATTTTCGGAGTAGTTTTGAAGCTGGACTTCCGCCGCCGCGACCCGGTCCGCCTGCTCCCGGTTGTCGGAAACCAACTGCTTCAATTCGCTGACGGCCTCCTCCAACCTGTCTTCCAAAACCTCCCCATGGGCCAGAAAGCGCTCGTCGTTGGTGATGACGAATCCCCGGACCGCGTTGCTTTGTTCGAGGGCGAGGTTCGACGCGCGTTGCGCAGCCATTTGCACACGCGCGCTGTGCTCCATCCAGCGACTCGCGTCGCGGGACTGTTCTTCCATCCGCAGGCAGGAAATGATCGAGACCAGCAGCGCGATCATGGGAAGCGCGGCAAGAATCAGCCCCCTGCTTCGGAGGCTTAGGTCATTCCACCTGTTCCAGATCGTGCGCGGGGTTGCTTCTTCCATGCCGGTTCCAATAGACCGCCACCTATCGGCAGCATTGATCCCAGACTGGTCCGCAGGGCACGCCTCCCGCAATCCAAGAAAAGGGCTGAGGGTGATACCGTGGGCGGAATGCTGGCTGTTGAAACTTTGCTGCTATTGGCCTTGAAAGGAATTGACGGACCGTGTGCCTCATCCTCACGTTGATTGGTTGTTCCCATATCATAGGAGTTCGTCCCCCGTGCCACGTATCGTTCGGAGCGCATTGATCCAGACCAAGCTTTGCAGCACATCCACCGATCCCCAGAAGGTGAAGAAGGCGATGACCGATCGCGTGGTGGAGCAGATCGCCGAGGCCGCCAAGAAGGGCGCCCAAATTACCTGCACGCAGGAACTTTTCTACGGTCCCTATTTCTGCGCCGAGCAGGACCGGAAGTGGTACAACATCACGGAGCGGGTGCCGGACGGCCCCACGGTGAAGTTGTTCAAGCAACTGGCCAAGAAGCACAAGATGGTGCTGATCGCCTCCATGTATGAGGAAGACATGGACGGGGTTTTCTACAACACCGCCGCCGTGATCGACGCGGGGGGCGAGTACCTCGGCAAGATGCGCAAGATTCACATCCCCCATTGCGA